>NZ_JAEIMH010000024.1:63374-98006 GCF_016464295.1 Streptomyces sp. N35
GCGGCGGGGCCCCCCCGCCCGCCCCCCCCCCCGCGGCGGGCGGGGGGGGGGGGGCCCGCCAAGGCGCCTCCCGCGTTCCCCTCGGATAGGCTGGGCAGCAGCGGGGCTCGACCGAAAACTGAGGGACACATGGGACTCACCATCGGCGTCGACATCGGCGGCACCAAGATTGCGGCCGGCGTGGTCGACGAGGAAGGCACGATCCTTTCCACCTTCAAGGTGCCGACTCCCAGCACACCCGAGGCCATCGTGGACGCGATCGCCTCGGCCGTGGAAGGCGCGCGAGCCGGTCACGAGATCGTGGGCGTGGGCATCGGCGCGGCCGGATACGTCAACCGCCAGCGCTCGACCGTCTACTTCGCGCCGAACATCGACTGGCGCCACGAGACGCTCAAGGAGAAGGTCGAGGGCCGCGTCGGCCTCCCGGTGGTCGTGGAGAACGACGCGAACGCCGCGGCCTGGGGCGAGTACAAGTTCGGTGCGGGCAAGGGGCATCGCAACGTCATCTGCATCACCCTCGGCACCGGTCTCGGCGGCGGCATCATCATCGGCAACAAGCTGCGCCGCGGACACTTCGGCGTGGCCGCCGAGTTCGGCCACATCCGGATGGTCCCGGACGGTCTGCTCTGCGGCTGCGGCAGCCAGGGCTGCTGGGAGCAGTACGCCTCCGGCAGCGCCCTGGTGCGGTACGCGAAGCAGCGCGCCAACGCCACCCCGGAGAACGCCGAGTTGCTGCTCTCCCTGGGCGACGGCACCCCGGAGGGCATCGAGGGCAAGCACATCTCGATGGCGGCCCGCCAGGGCGATCTGGTCGCGGTCGACTCCTACCGTGAGCTGGCCCGTTGGGCCGGCGCCGGTCTGGCCGACCTCGCCTCGCTCTTCGACCCGTCCGCGTTCATCATCGGCGGCGGTCTCTCGGACGAGGGCGAGCTCGTGCTCGACCCCATCCGCAAGTCGTACAAGCGCTGGCTCGTGGGTGGCAACTGGCGCCCGCAGGCCGAGGTGATCGCGGCCCAGCTCGGCAACAAGGCGGGCCTCGTGGGCGCCGCCGACCTGGCGCGGGAGCCCGACCCGGTCATGTGATTCCTCGCGTATGGCCGTCGCCCGCCGTGTTCCGTACAGGACCGGCGGGCGCTGTCATATCGTGGCCCGGTGACCGGACAGTCCCAGCCCATCTCGCTGCCCAACTCCCGTACGGAACCGGATGGTTCGGCCGTCGTCAGGGTGCTCTCGTACAACATCCGCTCGATGCGCGACGACACCGCCGCGCTCGCCCGGGTGATCCGCGCCTGCGACCCCGACCTCGTCCTCATCCAGGAAGCCCCGCGCTTCTTCCGCTGGAACAAGAAGCTCGCCCGTCTCGCCAAGGCCTCGAACCTGGTGATCCTCGGCGGCGGCGCACCGGCCGCGGGGCCGGCGCTGCTCTGCTCGATGCGGGCGACGGTCGAGCGCACCGAGGACGTGCTGCTTCCGCTGACGCCCGGTCTGCACCGCCGCGGCTTCTCGACCGCGGTCGTTCGCTTCGGCGGCGCCCGGCTCGGTGTCCTGAGCTGCCATTTGTCCCTGCAGACCGACGAACGCTACGACCAGGGCGGGATGCTGCTCGACCGGCTCGCCGGCATGGGCGTGGAGCACACCGTGGCGGGCGGTGACCTCAACGACAAGCCGCACGGCCGTACGTTCAAGCTGCTCGCGGGCGCGCTCCAGGACTGCTGGGCGACGAAGCCCTGGGGCGGCGAGTACACGTCCGAGCCCGCCACGCCGCGCCAGCGCATCGACGCGATCTTCGCCTCGCGCGGCATCGAAGTCCTCGGCTGCGGCGTCCCGTTGGGCCACGCCGGCATCACCGAAGCGGACCTCCTCGCCGCCACGGACCATCTGCCGCTGCTGGCCGCCCTCAGGGTTCCCGCTGTTTCAGGTTGATGCGGCACACGAAGGGCCCGTACCGCAACAATCCGGTACGGGCCCTTCGTACGGCCAGGAAGTGCAGGCAGGAAGTACGGCCAGGAACCCTCAGACGACCGCGCCGCGCCCCGGGTCCTCGTCCTCGTCGTCGCCGTCCCCCATCCGCATCACCAGCGTCGCGAAGCCGCCCAGGAAGCCGCCGATGCCCAGCGTGGTGAGCCACCACGTCATCGGCCAGCCGAGCAGGATCGCGAGCAGCAGCAGCACAGGGCCGCCGATCACCGCGAGCCAGGCGAACTTGGCCGTTGTATCGGCCTCCGGGAGCGGCGGCGGCTCCGGCGGTACGAAGTGGCCCTCGTCGCTCTCGTCCAGATCGTCGTCCGAGGACTCGGCCACGTCATAGTCCCGCGGCCCCACGCCGGGAGCGAAGACGATCGAGCTGCCCACCGGCTTGTCCGGACCCGCGCGGGCGGGCCCCCGCTCCTGCTCGGCCTCCTCCGCCTCCGCGACCAGGCCCGCGAGGTCCTCGACGGACTTGAAGGGCTTGGCACCCGGCGGATCGGCCGGCTGCGCGCCGTATCCGGCGATGATCGCGGCCCAGGCCGCGTCCTCGTCCAGCGGCGCGGGCTCGGGACCCTGCGCCTGGGGCGACTTGGCCAGCGGATCGCGCAGGGCAGCGTCGTTCCGGTCCTGCTGCTCCTGCTCGTCGTGGTCCTCGCGGCTCTCGTCGCGGTCCGCCGCTTCGTGCTCAGCCACCGGCCGTCGTACCTTCCCGGGAATCCTTCGCGTCGGATGCGAGCCGGTCGACGAAGGAGACGCTCTCCTCGAAGATCCGGTCCGCGTCATGGTCCAACGTCGCGACGTGGTAGCTCTGTTCCAGCAGGATCTCGGTGACGTCCGTGGACGAGACGCGGCCGAGGATACGGGCCGAGTCGGCCGGCGCGACCACATGGTCCTGCGGGCTGTGCAGGAGCAGCAACGGCTGCGTGACCTGCGGCAGTTCGGCGTCGACCAGGCGGGAGAACCGCCGCAGCGAGTGCGCCGCGTGCAGGGGCACCCGGGTGTAGCCGAGCTCCTCGGAGCCCTCCTTGGCGATATCGCTGACGACACCCTTGGTGGAGCGCACGAAGTGCCGGGCGACCGGAAGGGCGAAGGCCATCGGGTCGTGCATCTTGTTGAACGGGTTCACCAGGACGATCCCGCTGATCGCGTCGCCGTGCTTGGCCGCGAGCCGCAGCGTCAGGGCGCCGCCCATCGACAGACCGAAGACGAAGACCTGCGCACACCGCTCGCTCAGCGCGCGCAGCTCGCGGTCCACCTCCGCGTACCAGTCCTGCCACCCGGTCAGCGCCAGGTCCTGCCAGCGCGTGCCGTGCCCGGGCAGCAGCGGCAGGGAGACCGTCAGGCCGCGCGCGACCAGGTGCTCCGCCCACGGGCGCAGCGACTGCGGAGTACCGGTGAAACCGTGGCAGAGCAGGACGCCGACCTCGCCGCCTTCATGGCGGTACGGCTCGGCTCCGGGGAGGACCGGCACCATCGGTCTCCTTCTTGAGGCAGGCTCCGGCACGGTGGGGCCGGAGTCGGGTCGGGAGGTTGCGTTCACGGTACGCGACCGGACCGACACCGACCAGGGCCGTTGTCACCCGGCGCAGCGGCACGGCCGCCCGTTGCCGGGAAGGAGCGCAGGCCCGGCACGGGTTAAGGTCGACGTGACGATACGAGAAAGGCACCTGCGTTGATCTACGGGTTCATGAAGCTCACCGTCGGCGGGAGCCTGAAGACTGTGTTCCGCCCCTGGGTCGAGGGGCTCGAGAACATCCCGGCCGAGGGGCCCGCGATCCTCGCGAGCAACCACCTGTCCTTCTCGGACTCCTTCTTCCTGCCCGCGGTGCTCGACCGCCGGGTGACCTTCATCGCCAAGGCCGAGTACTTCAACAGCCCGGGCGTGAAGGGCAAGCTCACGGCCGCCTTCTTCAAGGGCATCGGCCAGCTCCCGGTGGACCGCTCGGGTGCCCGCGGCGCCGGTGAGGCCGCGATCAAGAGCGGTATCGACGTCGTCGAGCGCGGCGAGCTCTTCGGCATCTACCCCGAGGGCACCCGCTCCCCGGACGGCCGTCTCTACCGCGGCAAGCCCGGCGGTCTCGCCCGGGTGGCGCTGGCCACGGGGGCGCCGGTGATCCCGGTCGCGATGATCGACACCGAGAAGATCCAGCCGCCCGGCAAGGTGATGCCCAAGCTGATGCGCCCGGGCATCCGGATCGGCAAGCCGCTGGACTTCAGCCGCTATCACGGCATGGAGGGCGACCGGTTCATCCTCCGTTCGGTGACGGACGAAGTGATGTACGAAATCATGAAGCTGTCCGGCCAGGAGTACGTGGACATGTACGCGACGGCCGCCAAGCGGCAGCTCGCGGACGAGGCCAAGAAGAAGGCGGAGCTGGCCAAGGCCGCGGGCAAGGCCAAGGAAAGCTAGACGCGCGAACGGTCCGCCAGGACCGCTGGGGGCGGGGGAGATGGCCAAGCGCGAACGCGTGATGCGCATGTCGGTGGAGCTGCCGCTGTGGCGCGCCCTGACGGCGTACCGGGTCGGCACGATGGTGTACGCGATCGGCCTCTTCGTCGCCGCGTACGAGAAGTTCCACCGGCCCTGGGTCGCGATCGTCTATTTCGCCGTACTCGCGGTCTGGACGCTCGCCACCCTGCGCTTCGTCGCGAACGCCGCGGCCTGCACCAAGCGCTTCCTGGTCACCGACCTGACCATCTCCCTCACCGGCATCCTGCTCACCCCGGTCGCCGACTCCGCCCAGCGGATCGCGGGGGAAGGGCCCACGCTCCCGTCGATCTGGACCGCCGGCGCCGTCCTCGCGTACGCGCTCAAGGGCGGCTGGCGCTGGGCGGCCGTCGCCTCCGCCCTGGTCGGGGTCGCGAACATCGTCCAGCGGGGTCACCCCAGCCAGGACACCCTGCACAACGTGCTGCTCGTCTGGGTCGCCTCCATAGCGATCGGATACGTGGTGGAGGTCGCCCGGGCCTCCGAGCGCACCCTGGCCCGTGCGCTGGAGATCGAGGCGGCGACCCGTGAGCGGGAGCGGCTCGCGCGCGACATCCATGACAACGTGCTCCAGGTCCTCGCCATGGTCCAGCGCCGGGGCACCGCACTCGGCGGCGAGGCGGCCGAGCTCGGACGGATGGCCGGCGAGCAGGAGGTCGCCCTGCGCACCCTGGTCGCGGGCGGACTCCTTCCCGCGTCCCGGGTCTCGGAGGATGCGCAGCAGGGGGCATTTGTCCGGATGGTCGAGGAACCCGACGACGATCCGGACGACCTTCCGAGGGACATCCGCACCTTGCTCTCCCCGTATGCGGGCTCCCGTGTCACCCTCTCCGAACCGGGCGCACCCGTGCTGCTCGCTCCGGCCGCGGCGCGGGAGCTGGCGGCGGCCGTCGGTGCGGCACTGGACAATGTCCGGATGCACGCCGGCGAGGACGCGCGGGCCTGGATCCTCGTCGAGGACTGGACGGACGAGGTGATCGTGACGGTGCGCGACGACGGCCCCGGCATCCCCGAGGGCCGGCTCGACCAGGCCGAGGGGGAGGGCAGGCTCGGAGTGGCGCTGTCGATCCGCGGCCGGCTGCGCGATATCGGCGGCACCGCCGAGCTGATCTCGGTACCCGGGCAGGGTACGGAAGTAGAACTGAAGGTCCCACGGGGGAAGGCGAGTTGATGAGCGAACAGCAACAGAGCGACCAGATCAAGGTCATGGTGGTCGACGACCATCCGATGTGGCGCGACGCGGTGGCCCGCGATCTGGCCGAGTCCGGCCTGGACGTGGTGGCCACGGCGGGCGACGGCGAACAGGCGGTACGCCGCGCCAAGGCCGTCGCGCCCGACGTGCTGGTCCTCGACCTGAACCTGCCGCTCAAGCCCGGCGTCCAGGTGTGCAAGGAGCTCGTGGGCGCCAACCCCAAGCTGCGCGTCCTGGTCCTCTCGGCGAGCGGTGAGCATGCGGACGTCTTGGAGGCGGTCAAGTCCGGAGCGACGGGCTACCTCCTCAAGTCGGCCTCCACCGAGGAGCTGATCGACGCGGTCCGCCGCACCGCGGTCGGCGACCCGGTCTTCACCCCCGGCCTCGCGGGCCTGGTCCTCGGCGAATACCGCCGCCTCGCCTCGGAACCGGCCCCGTCCAACACGGACGAGCCCAAGGCCCCCCAGCTCACCGACCGCGAGACCGAAGTCCTGCGCCTGGTCGCCAAGGGCCTCAGCTACAAGCAGATCGCCGAACGCCTGGTCATCTCCCACCGCACGGTCCAGAACCACGTCCAGAACACCCTGGGCAAACTGCAGCTCCACAACCGCGTGGAGCTGGTGCGGTACGCGATAGAGCGCGGTCTGGACGACGAGTAAGGCCGCGCACGGGGACCGGACATGCCCGGTCACCTACCGACGCCGTCCCCTCGTACGAGTGAAAGCGACTGATCAACTCCCAAGGTCCTCAAGGGATTTGGCGCCCTCGACACCGTGAAGTGACCTGGATCACCATTAGCGTGACGAGTCACACAGCGAACGTGGCGAAGGGACTTCCCCATGGGGGCCAAGAAAATCGGCGTGCTGACCGGTGGCGGCGACTGCCCCGGGCTCAATGCCGTCATCCGCGGCATCGTCCGCAAGGGTGTCCAGGAGTACGACTACGACTTCGTGGGCTTCCGTGACGGCTGGCGTGGACCGCTCGAAGGCGACACCGTGCCGCTCGACATCCCCGCCGTACGCGGCATCCTGCCCCGCGGCGGCACGATCCTCGGCTCCTCCCGGACGAACCCGTTCAAGGAGGAGCACGGCGTCCGCCGGATCAAGGAGAACCTCGCCAAGTACGAGGTCGACTCCCTGATCGCGATCGGCGGCGAGGACACCCTCGGCGTCGCCGCGAAGCTCACGGACGACTACGGCATCCCGGTCGTCGGCGTACCCAAGACCATCGACAACGACCTGAGCGCCACCGACTACACCTTCGGCTTCGACACCGCCGTCGGCATCGCCACCGAGGCGATCGACCGGCTGCACACCACCGCCGAATCGCATATGCGCGTCCTCGTCGTCGAGGTCATGGGCCGGCACGCGGGCTGGATCGCCCTGCACTCGGGCCTCGCGGGCGGCGCCAACGTCATCCTCATCCCGGAACAGCGCTTCGACGTGGACCAGGTCTGCGCCTGGGTCACCTCGCGCTTCAAGGCCTCGTACGCACCGATCGTGGTGGTCGCCGAGGGCTCGATGCCCAAGGACGGCGACATGGTCCTCAAGGACGGGACGCTCGACTCCTTCGGCCATGTCCGGCTCTCGGGTGTGGGCGAGTGGCTGTCGAAGGAGATCGAGAGGCGCACCGGCAAGGAGTCCCGCACCACGGTGCTCGGCCACGTCCAGCGCGGCGGCACCCCGAGCGCCTTCGACCGCTGGCTCGCCACCCGCTTCGGACTGCACGCCATCGAGGCGGTACGGGACGGGGACTTCGGCAAGATGGTCGCGCTGAAGGGCACGGACATCGTGCGCGTCCCGATCGCCGAGGCCACGGCGAAGCTCAAGACCGTGAACCCCGAGCTGTACAAGGAAGTCGGGGTCTTCTTCGGCTGAGGCGTACTGCGGGCCGGCTCCGCGGATCAGCTCTTCGGCGCGGCGGGAACCAGGACGTTCTCGCCGCGCTTGCCCGCCTGGTAGTCGAGGACGTTCTGCAGCGTCGTCTCGATGATCTGGTTCAGCGCGTCCTCGGTGTAGTACGCCTGGTGCGAGGTGACCACGACGTTCGGGAACGTCAGGAGGCGGGCAAGGACGTCGTCCTCGACGCCCTGGATCGACTTGTCGAAGAAGAACAGGCCCGCCTCGGCCTCGTACACATCGAGCCCGACGCCCGTGAAGCGGCCCTTGCGCAACTCGTCGACCAGCGCCTCGGTGTCGATGAGGCCGCCGCGGCTGGAGTTCACCAGGATCGCGTCGTCCTTCATCTCGCCGAGCACGTCGGCGTTGATGATGTGCTGCGTCGCGGGCAGCAGCGGCACATGCAGGCTGATCAGATCGGACTCGGCGAAGAGCTGGTCCTTCTCGACGTACTTCATGCCGAGCTCCAGACAGGCCGGGTTCTGGGCGACGTCCCAGCCGAGCAGGTTCATGCCGAAGCCGTGCGCGATCCGGGTGAAGGCCTCACCGATCTTGCCGGTGCCGAGCACCCCGACCGTACGGCCGCGCATATCGCGGCCCATCAGGCCCTCGAGCCGGAAGTCGAAGTCGCGGGTGCGGTTGGAGGCGCGCACGATGCGGCGGTTGACCGCCATCGCGAGGGTCCAGGCGAACTCGGCGACCGAGTACGGCGAGTAGTACGAGACCCGCGCGACGGTCAGGCCGAGGCGCTCGGCCACCTCCAGGTCGATGTGGTTGAAGCCGGTGGAGCGCGTGGCGATCATCTGGGTGCCGCCGGCGGCCAGGGTCTGCAGGACCCGGCTGCTGACATTGGCGTTGACGCTGACCGTGATGATCTCGTAGCCCGCGGCGATCGGCGCTGTGTCCTCGGTGAGGAACACGTCCAGGCAGCGGACCTCGTGGTGTCCTTCGAAGGCCTTCTCGATGAGCGGCTTCTCGTCGGCCTGCACGCCGAATGACAGGATTTCCACGACTGCTCCCAGGAGATGCGGCTTCTGGCTGATGCGGCTTCCGGCCTGCGCCGATGTGTGGCGTCTGGCCCGATAAGCGCGAATATACGGCGGTCCAAGCCCCTGCGCCCCTGGGGCCGGGACCGTCCGTACACCGCCTCAGACCCGGACCGTGGCCCGCACCGACTCGACGAGCTCCCGCACCACGGCGGCCCCGCGCAGCGTCAGGACCGACTCCGGGTGGAACTGCACCCCGGCGAACCCGGGCCCGCGCAGCGCGTGCACCTCACCGGTCTCAGCGGTCCGGCTCACCTCGATCCCGTGCGCCGAGAGCTCGGCCGCCGTATCGGAGTCGCACACCGCTGTGAAGCTGTTGTAGTAGCCGACCGTCTCGGGCCGGCCGAACAGCACGATCCGCGTCTGCGCCCCCTGGTACGGCACCTGCTTGCGCACGATGTCGAGCCCGAGCTCGGCGGCGATCAGTTCATGGCCGAGGCAGACCCCAATCAAGCAGGGGCGGCCCGAAGGGCCTCGTTGAGGGGTGGGGGTCGGGCGACGGGCGGGCCCGTGCCGGTGGCCGCGTACGAGATCGGCGGTGAGTGCGCGCAGGAAGCGCATCTTCGGGTCGGCGGCGTCCGAGGGGTCGCCGGGGCCGGGCCCCAGGACCACGGGCCCCTGGTGCGAGAGCGCCGCCGCCCGCACCCCGGGCTCGTCGTAGCGCCGCACCGTGACCGACAGGCCGCAGGAGCGCAGCACATGGGCGAGCATCGCCGTGAAGGTGTCCTCGCCGTCGATCACGAGCGCGTGCCCGCTCAGCTCACCGGACCGCTCCTGCATCCGCAGCCAGAACGGCGCGAGCGACCTGCGCCGCGAGTCCAGCGCCTCCTGTACGCGGGGATCGTCGCCGAGCCGGGGACGGGACCGCTCGGCGCGCGGGCGTCCGGGGCGCACCCCGAGCGCGGCCAGGACCCCGGCCGCCTTGGCGTGCGTCTCGGCCACCTCGTTCGCCGGTACGGAATCCCGTACGAGTGTGGCGCCGACCGGGACCCGCAGGCGGCCGTCCGCCGCGATGTCCGCGGTGCGGATCAGGATGGGGGAGTCGAGGGTCTGCGCGCCGACAGCTCCTTCCCGCCCACCGCGCCCTGCGTCCCGGCCGATCAGGGCGAGGGCGCCCGCGTAGTAGCCGCGGCCGCCTTCCTCGTGGCGCCGGATGACGCGGCAGGCGTTCTCGACCGGTGAGCCCGTGACGGTCGCCGCGAACAGCGTCTCCTTGAGTACCTCGCGCACATCGAGGCTGGACTTCCCGCGCAGCTCGTACTCGGTGTGCGCGAGATGCGCCATCTCCTTCAGACGCGGTCCGACGACGACCCCGCCCTGGTCGCCGACGGTGCACATCATCTTGAGCTCCTCGTCGACCACCATCGACAGCTCGGCGCGCTCCTTGGCGTCGGCGAGGAAGGAGAGCAGCCCGTCCGCGGTTGGGCCCTCGGCCGGGTAGCGGTAGGTGCCGCTGATGGGGTTCATCACGACCGTGCCCCCGCTCATCCGCACATGGACCTCGGGGCTGGCGCCGACCAGGGTGCGCTCACCGGTATGCACGACGAACGTCCAGTACGCACCGCGCTCGCCGTCGAGCAGCCGCCGGAAGAGCGCCAGCGCGTCGGCCCGCGAGAAGCCGTCGATCTCCCCCTCGTACGTCCGCCGGATCACGAAGTTCGCGCCCTCGCCCCGCCCGATCTCGTCCCGGATCACCCGCTCCACGATCCCGGCGTACGTGTCGTCGTCGATGTCGAAGCCGCCGCCCCGCACCCGTACGTCATGCGCCGGCAGCTGGGCGAGGGCCTGGTCCAGGCTCATCTCGTACGACTCCCGCGCGACCAGGTACGACAGCGGGGTGCCGTCGTCCGTGACCTCGAAGCCGCGCTCGCGGATCTGCCGGAAGGGGACGAGCGCGAGCAAGGGGAGCTCGGTATCGGGGAGTTCGCCGAGGTGCGCGGCCTCGCGCACCTCTCCGGTCAGGATCTCGACGGTGTCGTGGTCACGGCCGGGGGTGCGGCGGCGGAGCAGGGCGAAGGGGGTCGCCGAGTCGATAAGTCGGCTGAGGCGGTCGTCCATGGCATGGGTTCCTTCCGGAGCGGATCTCGGAGAGGAACGGCCTCGGACACACAAAAAGGCCGCCCCTCGGGCGGCCTTCGCGAGTCTTGGGAACGCGCAGTCAGTGGGCCGCCGGATGAGCGGTCCACCACCAGTTCTGGGTCGAATGCGCGAACATGGGGCTGACCCTAGCGCATGTTCCGCGGCACGCAGTCCGCCCTTGGGACGTTCGTCTCACAAAGTGGGCGGGGGAATGGGCAGGGGCACGGACCCCGTAATGTTGACGAGGTGACCGTGAACGCTAAGACCACCGCAAACGGTGGCAACACCTGGCGAGACCTTCCCGCGGCGCAGCAGCCCACGTACCCCGATGCCGAGGCTCTGCGCGATGTGATCGCGGACCTCGAGTCGTATCCGCCGCTCGTCTTCGCGGGCGAGTGCGATCAGCTGCGCAACCGGATGGCCGCTGTGGCCAAGGGCGAGGCGTTCCTGCTGCAGGGCGGCGACTGTGCCGAGGCCTTCGACGCCGTGTCCGCCGACCACATCCGCAACAAGCTCAAGACGCTGCTCCAGATGGGCGCCGTCCTCACGTACGCGGCCTCCGTGCCGGTCGTGAAGGTGGGCCGGATCGCCGGCCAGTACTCGAAGCCGCGCTCCAAGGACACCGAGACCCGCGACGGCGTGACCCTGCCGACCTACCGCGGCGACTCCGTCAACGGCTTCGACTTCAACGAGGCGGCCCGCGTCCCGGACCCCGAGCGTCTGAAGCGGATGTACCACGCGTCCGCCTCGACGCTGAACCTCGTGCGCGCCTTCACCACCGGCGGCTACGCCGACCTGCACCAGGTGCACGCCTGGAACCAGGACTTCGTGAAGAACTCGCCGTCGGGCCAGCGCTACGAGCAGCTGGCGCGGGAGATCGACAACGCGCTGAAGTTCATGCGTGCCTGCGGCACCGACCCGGCCGAGTTCCGCACCGTCGAGTTCTACTCCTCGCACGAGGCGCTGCTTCTCGACTACGAGTCGGCGCTGACCCGCGTCGACTCGCGTACGGGCCGTCTGTACGACGTCTCGGGCCACATGGTCTGGATCGGTGAGCGTACCCGTCAGCTGGACGGCGCGCACATCGAGTTCGCCTCGAAGATCCGCAACCCGATCGGCATCAAGCTGGGCCCGACGACCACTCCGGAGGAGGCGCTCACGTACATCGAGCGCCTGGACCCGGACCGCGAGCCGGGCCGGCTGACCTTCATCGTGCGGATGGGCGCGGACAAGATCCGCGACAAGCTCCCCACCCTGGTCGAGAAGGTCACCGCCTCCGGTGCCCAGGTCGCCTGGATCACCGACCCGATGCACGGCAACACCTACGAGGCGGCCTCGGGCCACAAGACCCGCCGCTTCGACGACGTCCTCGACGAGGTCAAGGGCTTCTTCGAGGTGCACAAGGCGCTCGGCACGCACCCGGGCGGTATCCACGTCGAGCTCACCGGTGACGATGTCACCGAGTGCGTGGGCGGCGGCGACGAGATCTTCGTCGACGATCTGCACCAGCGCTACGAGACGGCCTGCGACCCGCGCCTGAACCGCAGCCAGTCCCTTGACCTGGCCTTCCTTGTCGCGGAGATGTACCGGGACCAGTAAGGCGCGGCACGTACGACACGCCTGTGGGGCGCGGATCCTTGTGATCCGCGCCCCACAGTGCTTTTGCACGCTGGTCGCGACGGGTAAGGTTAGGTTAGCCTCACCGATCATCGGGGGAGCGCAACCTGATCCTGTCGTCGGGAGGTGAACGGCGTGTACGTCTGCTCGTGCTTCGGTGTCACGGAGCAGCAGGTCAAGCAGCACGCTGACGCCGGCGCCTGCACTCCGCGGCAGATAGCCTCCGCGTGCAAGGCCGGCACGGACTGCGGTTCCTGCGTACGTCGCATCCAGGCCATCCTCGGCCGGGGCAACTGCCCGCGCCGTGACCTGGTCGACCAGGGCAAGCCCGCACTCGCTTCGGCCGTGGAACTGGACGCCGTCGAGCTGGACGAAGCCGCCTGACGCACCCCGTCCGGCCCGTGCGGGCTCAGGCCTCCGGCTGCTCGATCAGCTGCGCGATGTAGAGCGGCTCGCCGAGCTTCTCGATCAGCTCCAGCTGTGTATCGAGATAGTCGATGTGGTGCTCCTCGTCCTCGAGGATCGACTCGAAGATATTCGCCGAGGTCACATCGCCCTTCGCGCGCATCACGTCGATGCCCCGCTTGAGCCGGTCGATGGCCTCGACCTCGACCTGTCGGTCCGCCTGGAACATCTCGGTGACCGTCTGTCCCACGCGTACATGGAAGAGGCGCTGATAGTTCGGCAGCCCGTCCAGGAACAGAATCCGGTCGGTGAGCACCTCCGCGTGCTTCATCTCGTCGATCGACTCGTGCCGCGTGTATTTCGCGAGCTTCGTCCAACCGAAGTTCTCCTGCATTTTGGCGTGCAGGAAGTACTGGTTGATGGCCGTGAGCTCGGCGGTCAGCTGCTCATTGAGAAATTCGATGACCTCGGGGTCGCCCTGCATCGCAGAGGCTCCTTCCAAGTGCTGGACTGGGCAGGTGCGCCGCATCCTTGCACCGGGTTTCTGGGCCGTCCAGTAAGTGCATGCTTAGTAGGAGTTGCCCGAATCGGTGCAGACCTGGTCACGTCCACCCTCCGTGGGCTGTCATCATGGAGACATGGGTCAGCCGGATAGCCGCGTCACGGAGCAGAACGAGCTTCCTCCGGGGCAGCGGCTGCAGCGGGGCTGGCCGGTCACCCATTACGGGCCCGTACCGAAATTCCGGCCGGAGCGCTGGGAGTTCAGGGTCTTCGGGGCCACCGCCGACGGCGAGAAGCGCTGCTGGACCCATGAGGAGTTCGGTGCCCTGCCGTACGCCACGGTCCTCGCCGATCTGCACTGCGTCACCAAATTCTCGGTGCTCGGCGCCGAATGGGGCGGCGTCCCCGCGCGCGCCGTGCTCGAGCTCGCGCCGCCCGCGCCCGATGTCACCCATGTGATGGTCTGGGCCGAGTACGGCTTCAGTTCCAACCTGCGGATCTCCGACTTCACAGCCGAGCAGACGATGTTCGCCACGCACCGCGGCGGCGAGCTGCTCACCGCCGAGCACGGCTTTCCGCTGCGGCTCGTCGTCCCGCATCTGTACGCCTGGAAGGGCCCCAAGTGGGTCCGCGGCATCGAGTACATGACCGCCGACCGCCGTGGCTTCTGGGAGGAGCGCGGCTATCACAACATCGGCGATCCCTGGCGCGAGCAGCGCTACTCGTACCAGGAAGAGCCCGGGGACGGCCCCGAGCTCTGATCCTGGCTGTTCGGCCGGTGCTCAGTGGTACTGGTGCACCACCGCGTGTCCCTTGCCGCGGCCGATCAGCCACTTGTTGACCGGGGTCGTGACCAGGAAGGCGACCGCGAAGGCGAAGGCCAGGGCGCCCCAGAAGAGTGCGTCGCTCAGATGCGCCTCCATCGCGCCCGGTACGGCGAGCAGGACGCCGTTGTCGACGATCTCCATCACCGTGATCGACAGGGTGTCGGCGGCGAGCGCGACACCGATCGCGGCCCTGAGCGAGAGGCCGGCGCGGACGACCGCGAACAGCGTGAGCGAGTAGCCGAAGAAGAAGGCCAGCGTGATGGCCAGGACCATCGTGGGCGCGGTGCCCCAGCCGAGCGCGGTACCGATGATCATGCCGAGCACCTCGCCGATGGCGCAGCCGGTGAGGCAGTGCAGCGTGGCCTTGGCCGCCATGGCCCAGGAGACCTTGCCGTGGCCGGTGTGGCTGCCGCCGTGTCCGGCGTGCTGGTGGTGCGCGTGTGCTGCGTGCGACTCATGCGTCTCGTGCTGCATGGCTGATGGCCCCCAACGTCAGGTAGCGGTTCCTGCCGACAGCAAGAACCGTATACCCCCCTGGGGTATTCCCTCAAGGGTTTTGGATCAGCTCTCCCTCAGCTTCTTCAGGAGCTCCACATCGGCGGTGTGGCCCGACTGCCCGCCCGGCGTCTCGATGATCAGCGGCACGCCGTCCATCTCGGGGTGCCGCATCAGCGCGCGGAACGCTTCCTCGCCGATATGGCCCTGGCCGATGTTGGCGTGCCGGTCCTTCTTGGCGCCGACCACGTCCTTGGAGTCGTTGGCGTGGACCAGCTTGAGGCGGCCCTCGCCGACCGTCTCCACCAGCTGGTCGAGGGTCTGGTGCATGCCGTGCGGCCCCGTGAGGTCGTGGCCCGCGGCGAAGACATGGCAGGTGTCCAGGCAGATGCCGAGCTTGGGGTGGTGGCCGAGCGCATCGAAGTACGGGCCGAAGTCCCAGGTCCGCGAGCAGATCGAGTAGCCCTGGCCCGCGGTCGACTCCAGCAGGAGGTACGGATCGTCCTCGTGCGTGAGCTCGTCGAGGAGCGGCCGCATGTACCGGCGTACCTGGTCGAGAGCCTCCGCCCGGTCGCGGCCCATCGTCGCGGAACCCGTGTGCACCACGACGCCGAGCGCGCCGATCTCCCGGCCGCGGCGCAGCGAGTGGCGCAGCGAGTCCACCGACTTCTCGACGGTCTCGGGGGAGTGCGAGCCGAAGTTGATCAGATACGGGGCGTGGATGTACGCCGGGATCGACTCGGCCGCGCAGGCCGCGCGGAAGGCCTCGTCCTCGGCGGGGCTGCCGGGCGGGGTGGCCCAGCCGCGGGGGTTGGCGACGAAGACCTGGACGGTCTCGCAGCCCAACTCCCGTGCGTACGCGAGGCCTTTGGAGGAGAGCCCGCCGGCTACAGGGACATGGCTGCCGACGGGGTTACGAGGGATCTGCACGCCGTCCAGGGTGTCACGACGAGGGTGGCACTCCGGACGGCGTTCACCTTCAGCGGATCTTGATGGTGATCGTCGATCCCTTGGCGGCTTCCTCGCCGCCCTCGACCGACTGGCTGTCGACCGTGTCGCCGAACAGGCCGAGCAGACCCCGGTCCTCGTCGACCTCGAAACCGGCCGCCGTGAGCTTGTCCTTGGCCTCGTCGACCTTCAGGCCGACGACGTCCGGGACCTCGATCATCTCGGGGCCCTTGGAGAGCGTCAGGGTGACGGTGTCGCCCTCGCCGAGCGAGGCGCCGCCGCCGGGCGACTGCTCGCCGACCAGGCCCTTGTCGTGCTCGGAGTGGACCGGCTGCTCGGCGATCTCGACCTTGAAGCCGTCCTGTTCGAGCTCGTCGCGCGCCTCTTGCGGTGTCTTGCCGGTGACGTCGGGCACCTCGAGTGGCTCGCCCTTGCTCACGGTCAGCGCGACGGCGGTGCCGGACTGACGCTGTGTACCGGAGGTCGGGCTGGTGCGGATCACATCGCCGCGCTTGACTTCGTCGCTGAACTCGCGGGTGACCGTGCCCGGTTCGAGCCCGGCCTTCTGGAGCTCCTTCTTCGCCTCGGCGAGCGGCGTCCCGCTGACATCGGGGACGCGCACGATGCGCTGCCCGAGCGAGACGGTCAGGGTGACCGTGCCGCCCTCGCGGATGCGCCGGCCGCGGTCCGGGTCGGTGTCCATCACCTGGCCGCGGTCGTACGAGGCGCTGTACTTCTTGCGCACCTCGTCGTTCACCTTCAGACCGGCGTCCTGCAGCGTCTTGCGCGCCTGCGCCTCGGTCTTGGAGAGCACGCCCGGGACCTGGGTGAACTGGCCGGAGTTGATGTACCAGACGCCCGCACCGATGCCGAGCGCCAGGATCACGGCCGCGATCACCGTGTACAGACCGCGCCGCGGACGCTGCATCCGCGCAGGCGCGACCGGTCCGGGCGGCGGAGGCGGCATCTCCAGGCGGCTGGTGCGGTGGATCCCCTCCTGGGCGGGCGCCGGCTGCGGTACGGAGGTGACCGCGCGCGGGATCACGCTCGTACGGTCCTCGGAGTTGATGTGCGCGTCCTCGACGGCGGCCGGCGGTACCGCGTCCAGCTGGGCCTCGGTGAGCGCGGCGCGCGCCGTACGGGTCTGGCCGAGCAGCGCGACCGCGTCGTACGGGCGTACCTCGGGCGTACGGGCGGTGGCGAGGGCCACCAGCTCGTCGAGGTCGACGGGCAGGCCCGGCACGGAGGCGGAGGGCGGCGGGATGTCCTCGTGCAGATGCTTGTAGAGGATCTGCGCGGGCGACTCACCGGTGTGCGGCTTGGCGCCGGTGAGCATCTCGTAGAGCACGACACCGCAGGCGTACACATCGACGCGGGGATCGGCGACACCGCGCTCGATCTGCTCCGGGGCGAGATACGAGACGGTGCCGAGGACGGTGCCCGTGGTGTTCGTCACGGTGTCCACGGACCGTACGAGACCGAAGTCGGCGACCTTGACCCGGCCGTCGTCCCCTATCAGGACGTTCTCGGGCTTCATGTCCCGGTGCACGAACCCCGCGCGGTGCGCGGCACCGAGAGCGGCGAGCACCGGCTCCAGGATGTCGAGCGCGGCGCGCGGCCGCAGGGCGCCGCGCTCGCGTAGCACGTCGCGCAGGGTGCAGCCCGCCACGTACTCCATCGCGAGATAGACGTACGCGCCCTGGGCGCCCTGGTCGTAGACGGCGACCACATTGGGGTGCGCGAGCCGGGCGACGGACTTGGCCTCGCGGATGAAACGGTCGACGAAGGCGGCGTCGGCGGCCAGCGCCGGATGCATCACCTTGAGCGCGAGCACGCGGTCGAGGCGGGTGTCCACGGCCCGGTAGACCGTGGCCATCCCGCCCACCGCGATCCGGGCGTCGATCCGGTACCGGCCGTCGAGCACCTGCCCGACGAGAGGGTCCTGAAGGGTCGTGTCCACGCGCCGAGTGTACGAGCCGTGGCTTGGAGGGTTGCCTGGTTGGGGGAGGTGCAGCGGTTCTGAAGCCGAGCTGTGACGGAGGGGTGTGGGGGCGCAGCCCCCCACGAGTGCCCTGGGTCACGCCGGCCGCAACGATCTGAGCAGCCGGACAGGCGCGCGGGGGTGTGGGGGCGGCAGCCCCCACGAAGAGGCGCTCAGAACGCCGGCCGCTCCGGATCCAGCCGGGCCCGCCCCTGCATCGGCGACGACGCCTGCGCGAAGTGCCGGCGGGGGATGCGCCCCGCGCGGTGGGCGAGGCGACCGGCCTCCACCCCGTGCCGCATCGCCTCCGCCATGAGGACCGGCTCCTGGGCCCGGGTCACCGCGGACGCCAGCATCACCGCCGAGCATCCCAGCTCCATCGCGAGCGCCGCGTCCGAGGCCGTGCCGGCGCCCGCGTCGAGGATCACGGGGACGCCCGCGTTCTCCACGATCAGCTGGAAATTGTGCGGATTGCGGATGCCGAGGCCCGAACCGATCGGGGAGCCGAGCGGCATGACCGCCGCGCAGCCCACGTCCTCGAGCTTGCGCGCGAGCACCGGATCGTCGTTCGTGTACGGAAGGACCGTGAAGCCGTCGTCGACGAGGGTCTCGCAGGCTTCCAGGGTCTCCACCGGATCCGGAAGGAGTGTGCGCTCGTCCGCGATGACCTCGACCTTCACCAGGTCCGTGCCGAGGGCTTCGCGCGCGAGCCGGGCCGTGAGCACCGCCTCGCCGGCCGTGAAACAGCCCGCCGTGTTCGGCAGCACCTCGATGCCGAGCTTGCTCAGGACCGAGAGCACCGAGCCCTTGGTGCCGGGGTCGACCCGGCGCATGGCCACGGTCGTCAGCTCCGTACCCGAGGCGGCCAGGGAGCGTTCGAGCACATCGAGGCTGGGCGCCCCGCCCGTGCCCATGATCAGCCGTGAGGAGAAGGTCCTCGACCCGATGACGAGAGGATCGTCGGCCATGTTCCTCAGCCTCCCTGTACTGCGGTCAGGACCTCGACGCGGTCGCCGGCGGACAGCGCCGTGCGCCGCCACTCGCCGCGCGGCACGACGGTCTCGTTGAGCGCCGCGGCCACGCCGGACGGCGCGGCGGTGACGGCGGCGATCAGGGCGTCGAGCGTGGTGCCGTCGGACACCGCCCGCGTCTGTCCGTTCACGTGCACTGCGATCTCGCTCATACGGGCTGCTCCTGACTCGCTCATACGGCCTGCTCCTGAAGGGCGCCGAAACGCTTGGGACTGAAGGGCCGTACGTCCTGGGGGAGTTCCCCGGTGGTCAGGGCGTGCGCCATCGCGTCGCCCGTGACGGGCGTGAGCAGCACACCGTTGCGGTGGTGCCCGGTGGCGAGCAGCAGGCCCGGCAGCTGGGTCGGGCCGATCAGCGGCGCGTTGTCCGGTGAGCCGGGACGCAGACCCGCGCGGGTCTCCACCAGGGGCAGCTCGGTGATCCCCGGGAGCAACTCGTGGGCGTCCCGCAGGAGTTCGTACACCCCGCCGGCGGTGACCGTCGTGTCGTAGCCCTGCTCCTCGCTGGTGGCGCCGATGACCAGCTCGCCGTTCTCGCGCGGGACCAGGTACACATCGCTGCCGCGGACCACCGCGCGTACGGTGCGCTGCAGGAAGGGTGCGTACGCGGGCGGTATCCGCAGCCGGAGCACCTGCCCCTTCACGGGCCGCACCGGCACGGAGACCGGCAGCCCCGCGAGCAGCCCGCTGTGGCTGCCACCCGCGAGCACCACCTGCTCGGCGGCGAGTTCGGTGCCGTCCGCGAGGACGACTCCCGAGGCCCTCTCCCGTACGAGCAGAAGTCGCTCGGCCCACTGCCGGTGGAAGCCGACGCCGGCCCGCTCACACGCGACGACCAGGGCCTTCGCGAGCCGCCGCGGATCGATCTGGTGGTCGTCGTCGGCCCGCAGACCACCGCGCACCCCGGGCGCGAGCATCGGCTCGAGGCGTCGGCACTCGCGGCCCGAGAGCCACTCGGAGGCGAGCCCCGAGCGCTGCTGCAGGGCGTGCACCTCGCGCAGATGGGCGCGGTCGTCGGCGTCGAGTGCGACCGAGAGCGTGCCGCAGGAGCGGTAGCCGAGCTGTTCGCCGGCGGCCTCGGTGAGCTCGGCGACGAAGGACGGATAGCGCGCGGCGGAGGCCAGGTTGAGGGCGAGCAGGGTCTCCTCGCCGTAGTGCAGTTCGGTGACGGCGGCGAGCATTCCGGCCGCGACCTGCGCGGCGCCGCCACCGGGAGCCGGGTCCACGACCGCGGTGCGCAGCCCCTGCTGCGCGGACCGCCAGGCCGTGACCAGGCCGATGATGCCGCCGCCCACCACGACGACGTCGGACGGCACTTTCGAAGACAGCTGTGACATGGGCGTCCAGCCCCTCCCTTCGCCGGCATGACCCGGATCAGGTTCATACGGTCGGAGGCCGCCGCCTCCCTCTCAGCCCGGCACGTCCGGGCTCCCGCGAGTGCTTTACGCCTGCCACCATAGCCCGACGCGTCAACGCTCTTGAAGGGAGCAGCCCGTGACCGCCCGCTCGCTCGAAGGCCTCGTGATGGCCCCGGTGGAGGACCAGGCACCAGGTCAGGTGGGTACGCGGACGCGGTTCGCGTATCACGAGCAGGACGGCGTGATCTGGGCTTCGTACGCGGGTGGCGACGTCGTACGGGGTGAGCTGGTCGGGTCGCGGGACGGGGACGTACTGGACTTCCGGTACGTGCAGTTGAGGACGGACGGGGAGACGGCGTCCGGGCACTGTGTGTCCCGTATCGAGGAACTCCCCGACGGACGGATCCGGCTGCGGGAGACCTGGGAGTGGGAGTCGCGGTCCGGCAGGGGCACCAGCGTTGTGGAACAGGTCACGTCCTGACCTGTGACTTCCCATCTTCCTGACGGTTCGTCAGTTGTTTAGGGTGAGCGGATGAGCGAGCAGCGGGAGGTACCTGTGGGGCAGCGTCGCGTGGTAATCGTCGGGGCCGGGATGGCCGGTGTGCAGACGGCGGTGGCCCTGCGGGAACAGGGCTTCGACGGGCCGGTCACCCTGATCGGCGCCGAACCGCACCAGCCGTACGACCGGCCGCCGCTGTCCAAGGCGGTGCTGCTCGGCAAGGCCGAGGGCTCGGCCTTCGAGGTGGACTTCGAATCCCTCGGTGTGGAGCTCCGGTTGGGCCGCGAGGTCACGGGGCTGCGCGTCGAGGCGCATGAACTCGACACCGCGCAGGGGCCCGTGCCGTACGACGTCCTGGTCCTGGCCACGGGAGCGGAACCGCTGCACCTGCCGGGCGCTTCGGGCATCCCCGGCGTGCACCTGCTGCGCACGCTCGACGACGCGCAGCGGCTGCGCCCCGTGCTCGCCGAACAGCACGACATCGTGGTGGTGGGCGCCGGCTGGATCGGCGCGGAGTTCGCCACGGCGGCCCGGGACGCGGGCTGTGCGGTCACGGTGGTCGAGGCCGCGGACCGCCCGCTGGCCGGGGCGCTGCCGGCCGAGGTCGCGGCGCCGATGACGGCTTGGTACGCGGAGTCGGGCGCCGTGCTGCGCACCGGCGCCCGCGTCCAGGCGATCGAGGAGGGGGCCGTCCTGCTGTCCGACGGCACCCGGGTGCCGGCCGGTGCGGTGGTCGTCGGGATCGGCGCCCGCCCGGCCACGTCCTGGCTGGCGGGCTCGGGCATCGAGCTCGGCCCGGACGGGGCGGTCGTCGCGGACGCCTCGCTGCGCACCTCCGCCCCGGATGTGTACGCGGTCGGTGACTGCGCCTCGTTCCCGTCGGCGCGCTACGGGGCCCGCCTCCTGGTCCACCACTGGGACAACGCCCTTCAGGGCCCGCGTGCGGTGGCCTCCAACGTGATCGGTACGCAGCCGGCGGTCTACGACCCGGTCCCGTACTTCTGGTCCGAGCAGTTCGGCCGCTTCGTCCAGTACGCGGGCCACCATGGGTCGGCGGACCGGCTGGTGTGGCGGGGCGACCCGGCGACCCCGGCGTGGTCGGTCTGCTGGCTGCGGGGCGGGGTCCTGGTCGCGGTCCTGGCGGTGGGCCGGCCGCGCGACCTGGCGCAGGGGCGGAAGCTGATCGAGGCGGGGGCGGTCCTGGACGCGGACAGGGCGGCGGATGCCTCGGTGCCGCTCAAGAGCGCGGTGGTGAAGTAGTCCCTCGGCGGAGCAGCCCGCCCGCGAGGGCGCAAAAGCCATCCGTCCGGGATACCGAACAGTCACACGCGCCCCAAATCATGGCACCCTTGTTCCGTGACCGAGATTGACGCAAAGATCGAAGCTCTCGTCCCTGCGTGGCTGAACCTCCCCGAAATCGCCGAAATGTTCGGCGTCGAGGTGACGCGTGTGCGACAGCATGTGAAGGAAGGCCGGCTGGTCGCCGTACGCCGCGGTGAGAACAACGCGCTGTACGTGCCCGCCGCCTTCATCGACGGCAATGCCGAAGACGGATGGAAGATCGTCAAGGGCCTGCCCGGGCTCGTGACCCTGTTGCGGGACGACGGTTTCTCCGACGAGGAGATGCTGGAGTGGCTCTTCACGCCGGACGACACCCTGCCCGGCACCCCCGCGCAGGCCCTGAGCGAGAATCGCGGCACGGAGGTGAAGCGCCGAGCCCAGGCGCTCGCCGTCTGACAGGCGCCGAGCCCAGCGCTCGCCGTCTGACAGCCGCGCTCGCCGGCCAGTGACGCGCACACGGCCGCCGTAACAAGCAACAGGCATACGGGCCCCGGGACCGGGACCGCCGCGAGGCACCCCGGTCCGGGGCCCGTGCGCCGCGAAACAGGGGGGATCTCATGAACGCCACCGCAGGAACGACGGGGACGCCGCGCGAACAGCTCGCCGATGCCCGGCTCTACCTCTGCACCGACGCCCGCAAGCGTCAGGGCGATCTCCCCGAGTTCCTCGACGCCGTGCTCGGCAGCGGGGTCGACATCGTGCAGCTGCGCGACAAGGGCATGGAGGCCGCCGAGGAGCTCGAGCACCTCGCCGTCTTCGCGGACGCCTGCCGCCGGCACGGCAAGCTGCTCGCCCTGGACGACCGCGCCCGCATCGCCCCCGCCGCCCGCGCCCGCGTCCTCCCTCTCGGCCAGGGCGACCTGCCGGTCCCCGCGGCCCGCGCGATCCTCGGCGAGGACGTCCTCATCGGCCGCTCCACGCACGCCGCGTCCGAGGCGTCCGCCGCCGCGGAGCAGCCCGGCGCCGACTACTTCTGCACCGGCCCCTGCTGGCCCACCCCCACCAAGCCCGGCCGTCACGCGCCCGGCCTCGACCTGGTGCGCCACACCGCCGAACTCGCCGCGGACCGCCCCTGGTTCGCCATCGGCGGGATCGACCTGGGCAACCTGGACGAGGTGCTCGAGGCGGGCGCGAGCCGGGTCGTCGTCGTCCGCGCGATCACCGAGGCCGACGATCCGGCCGCCGCGGCCGCCGAGTTCGCCAAGCGCCTGCGTACGGCATAGCGTCGGCGCTTTCGTATGACAACTGTCCGATGGGTGGACGGAAAACCGGCATTCCTGGCATAACAGCCGCTCGCGGTTGGGGCGCGGAGCCGTGGTGACTACCCTGCGCCTATGGCCCTCGGTACCGCTTCCACCAGGATGGATCGCGCGCGCACGGTGCGCGAGATGCTCGCGACCGGCAAGACCACGTACTCCTTCGAGTTCTCCGCGCCCAAGACCGAGAAGGGTCAGCGGAATCTGTGGACTTCGCTGCGCCGGGTCGAGGCGGTCGCCCCCGACTTCGTCTCCGTCACCTACGGCGCCGGCGGTTCGACCCGCGCGGGCACGGTCACGGAGACCCAGCAGATCGTCGCGGACACCACGCTCACGCCGGTCGCGCATCTGACCGCCGTGGACCACTCGGTGGCCGAACTGCGCAACATCATCGGCCAGTACGCCGACGCCGGGATCAGGAACATCCTCGCGGTCCGCGGTGACCCGCCCGGCGACCCGATGGCCGAGTGGGTCAAGCACCCGCGGGGTCTGACCTACGCGTCCGAACTGGTGCGGCTCATCAAGGAGTCCGGCGACTTCTGCGTCGGCGTCGCGGCCTTCCCCGCCATGCATCCGCGCTCGCCCGACTGGGATGCGGACGTACGGCACTTCGTGGACAAATGCCGTGCGGGCGCCGACTATGCGATCACCCAGATGTTCTTCCACCCCGAGGAATATCTGCGCCTGCGCGACCGCGTCGAAGCGGCCGGCTGCGAGACGCCGATCATCCCGGAGATCATGCCGGTGACGAGCGTGCGGATGCTCGAGCGCCTGCCGCAGCTCAGCAACGCCGAGATTCCCGCCGGACTGAAAGAGCGGATCCTCACATCCAAAGAGGACGCCGCGGCTGTACGCTCCATTGGCATCGAGTTCGCGACGGAGTTCTGTGCTCGGCTCCTTGCCGAGGGAGTGCCCGGTTTGCACTTCATCACGCTCAACAACTCCACGGCGACCCTGGAAATCTACGAAAATCTGGGCCTGCACCACCCGCAGGCCTGAACCGGCACAGCCGCACACCCCTACGCGGCGGGCCGTAGGAGAGGGGCGTACATGGGCTGGACGGTCCTCTACATCGCGTTCGGACTGGTCGCGCTGTGGCTGCTCGGTGAAGTGCTGCTGCAGTACAAGGCGCGGCTGCGCTGGCGCCTGCTCGCCTTCGGCGGATTCCTCGGCGTCGTGCTCGGTGTG
Organism: Streptomyces sp. N35; assembly: GCF_016464295.1. NCBI lineage: Bacteria > Bacillati > Actinomycetota > Actinomycetes > Kitasatosporales > Streptomycetaceae > Streptomyces > Streptomyces sp. N35. The sequence goes on from NZ_JAEIMH010000024.1 coordinate 87,492, forward strand.
CTGATTCCCTCGGTGTACGTGATCGGGGCGGGCGCCATCGCGTTCGCCATCGGTCAGACGTATGTGACCCTCTCGTTCCGCCGCGGCTTCTCCACGGGCTGGGCGATCGGCGGCAACCCGGGGGAGAGCCGCCGCCGCAGGGGCGTGGTGGAGCAGGACCCGACGCTCGAGGTCTCGGACCTGGAGTACGAGGCGGAGTACCGCGAGGACGGCAGTGAGGGCCGCGACGGCCGGGACTCCGGCTACGACGACCGCGACCAGGGTTACGGCAACGACGGTTATGCCCCGCAGCCGGCCTCCGTCTACGCGCCCGAGCCGCTGCCCGACGACACCGGCAGCTACGGCATCTACGACACCGGGTCCCATGCGTACCCGCAGCAGCCCGCTGCCGCGGCGGCCGCGGCCGGCTCGGCCGACTCGTCCCCGTACGGCTATGACGCGTACAACAACGGCTACGACCAGCAGAATTACGGGTACGACCAGCAGGGCCAGCAGAGCTACGCGGCCTACTCGGACCCGTACATCGGCACACAGTCCTACGACACCGGCCAGTACGACACGTACGGCGGCGGGCAGCAGGGCTATGACACCGGGCAGTACGCCCAGTACCAGCAGGGCGGTTACGGCGACAGCACCCCGCCCGGCGGTGTGTGGGTGCCGCAGCAGCGCAACGGTGACGAGACGCTCGCCGGGGGCCTGCCGCCCGAGCAGCCGGCGTATCCGCCGTACAACCCGGAGGGGTACGACACCGGGTACAACGAGCAGCAGCCGTACCGCTACTGAGTTCCGGCGCACCGAGGGCAGAGCGTCCCGCTCTCCGCACAGGTTCAGGTAACCCGGGGTTTCCGGGGGCTCCTATTCGTCGCCCCCGGCAAGCTCACTGCGAGCCCCGGAAGTCCGGCCCTTCGACGATCAGGCCCGCGACCAGGGCGCCGGACATCCCGGCATGCGGCAGTCCGCCACCGGGGTGGGCCCAGCCGCCGGCCCGGTAGAGGCCGGGCAGACGGGTCGTGTTCGACGGGTGGAGGTAGCGGGCGCCGGCGCCGGCCAGTGAGGGGTGGGGGACCGGGCCGTGGGTCCGGATCTCGCGCCACAGCAGGCGGTCGCGCAGTCCGGGGACGGCCTGCTCCGCGACGGTGATCATCCGGTCGGCGAACTCCTCGGCGTCGGCGACCTTGTGCGCGACGGCGGTCAGGACCACCGATTCGTGCTCGGCGTCGGGCACCAGAGCGGGATCGCCGGGCCTCAGTACGGTCACTGTCGGACGTACCCCGGGCCCGAACTCGCCTGCCAGGGCGGCGAGTTCGGCCTTGCGGTCGGGGGTGTGGACGACGGTGCGATGTACGGCGTCGCCTTCCCGCGCGCCGCTGAGGGCCAGCAGCACGGTGAAACGGCCGGGACGCGCTCGTGCCGTGTCGAGCACGGCGTCCTGCCGCGGGTCGTGCAGGGACTGGCCGGTGAGCGCCTCGGGGTCGACGCCGGCGACCACGAACTCGGCTTCGCGCACGCTGCCGTCCGCGAGCTCGACCCCGGCCGCGCGCCCGTCCTTCTCGACGATGCCGACGACCTCGGCACCGAACGTGAACTCCACCTTCCGCTGCAGGCACCGCTCGTACACGGCAGTCGCGAGCTCGCGGATGCCGCCGCGTACGTACCAGGTCCCGAAGGCCTGCTCCATGTACGGCAGCACGGCGGCGCTCGCGGGTGCGGTGCGCGGATCGAGCCCGTACGCGAGGATGGAGCTCTCGACGAGGGCGATGAGCCGGGGGTCGGCCAGCTCGTGCCGCATCGCCTCGGCGAAGGTGGGCGGCCGCTTGCGGAGGAGGCCGCTTCTGCGGACGGCGGGATACGGGTCCCGCTCGCCGAGCACCCGCCAGTCCTCCCACAGCGGCTCCTCGAGCAGCGGGCGGCGGGCGCGGTCCCAGGCCTCGCGGGCCCGGTTCAGGAACTGGGCCCAGCGCTCGCCGGTTGTGGTGCCGAGTGCCGCCTCGATGGCGTCGACGGTGCCGGCACGGGAGGCGTTGGGTACGCAGAGGTCGGTGCCGTCGGCGAAGAGGTGCCGGACGGCGGGGTCGACCTGGACAAGGTCGACGCAGTCCTCCAGGGGCTGCTTGCCGGTCTTGATGAACAGGTCGCGGTAGACGGCGGGCAGCGGGAGCAGCCCCGGTCCCGTGTCGAAGCCGAACCCGTCACGCTCGAAGCGCCGCACGGCCCCGCCGTACGTCTCCGCGCGCTCGAACACGGTGACGCGGTGGCCCGCGACGGCCAGCCGTGCGGCGGCTGCCATCGCCCCCATACCCGCGCCGATCACCACGATGTGTGCCATGCGGGGAGGGTACCGGCCGGGTCCGTGCGGGCTTTCCGGGGGCTCCGCCCCGACCCGCTCGGTCCCGTCGCCGCTCACTGCGGTGCGTCAGCCCGGTGGTCCTCCGCTCACCTCGCGAGCCAAGCGCTTCTCCTCACGCCTCTGCGCCCGTCTGCGCATGAACCGCCGGATGCGATGGGCCAGGAACAGCACCAAAGCCAGACCGAGGATCAGCAGGACGGCCGCGATGACCGCCGCCGCCTCCGGGTAGAACATCGCGAACGTGACGATGCCGCCCACGCCGAGATCCTCGGCCGTGCTCATGGCCACATTGCTGAACGGCTCCGGCGACGTGTTGATCGCCATCCGTGTCCCGGCCTTCACGAAATGGCTGGCCAGCGCGGTCGAACCGCCGACCGCACCGGCCGCGAGATCCGAGAGCGAACCGCTCTGCCCGGCGAGCAGCGCCCCGACCACGGCTCCGGACACCGGCCGGATCACGGTGTGCACCGTGTCCCAGAGGGAGTCGACGTAAGGGATCTTGTCGGCCACCGCTTCGCACAGGAAGAGGAAGCCCGCCACGCAGAGCACGTCGGTGCGCTCCAGAGCGGGAGGCACCTCGTCGCTCACGCCGGTCACGCCGAAGACGCCGAGCAGGAGCACCACCGCGTACGCGTTGATACCGCTGGCCCAGCCGCTGGTGAACACCAGGGGGAGTACGGACACGGACGCGATCGTAACCAGTCGGCAACGGGTCGGCCTGGGGATGAGTGCGTATGCCTGAGTATCCGTACCTAGTGAGTGAGATGAGTACGAGCGCGGATGGGCTCCTACCTGCAGGAACGAAAGAGTGAGGGTCACGGAAGGGGCGCGGCGCCGGCACCGCCGACACGGGGCGGCGGAACGGCGCGGCTCCCCTTGCGGAACGGGGGTCGTCCCGGCCCGGAGGGGACACCGGGGAGCGGGGCGGACCACGGGGGATCGGGGGAAGCACTGGTCCGGTGAGGCTCGTGAGAACGATCGAGCCGCGCCGGACCAGTGTCGTTTCCGGCTCCGGAAGCGCTTCGGGAAAGGGCACCGGGAAGCGCTTCGGGGAGAGGGCTTCGGGGAAGCGCCTCTACCCGAGCCCGAGCATCGCCTCGGCGACCTCGCCGACCGCCGCCTCGGGGATCGCGGTGGCGGCTTCTGCCAGGACGAGCAGCCGCGCCCCCGGGATCTCGCGTGCGATCGCCTCACCGTTGCCGACGGGGAAGAACCGGTTGCGGCGGCCGTGCACGACGAGCGTCGGGATCCCGATCCCGGGCAGCCGCTCGCGCCAGCGGGGTGTGCAGTCGAGCCGGGAGAACACCATGCCCAGCTGGTTGGCCATCTGGACCTCAGGCGTGGTGCCGGGCGTGCGGTCCCAGACGCGCGCGGCACTCTCGTACGCGGCGACGGGGTCGTCACCGAGGACCTTCGCGCCCTCGGCGGCGAACTCCGCCACCGCCTCGCGGTCGGCCCAGTCGGGCATCGGACGCGCGAACAGCCGTCCCATGGCCGCCTGGTCATGGTCGGGCAGGTCGTCATCGGCCGGCCCCGGCGCCACCGCGCGGGTGCCGGCGAGGGTGAGTGCCGAGAACGCGCTGGGATGGTCGAGTACGGCCACCTGCGCGACCATCCCGCCGACGCCGGACCCCGCGAGGTGCGCGGGCCCGTCGCCGAGCGCGCCGGCCAGGGCCGCCGCATCGGCGGCGAGGTCGCGCAGGGTGTAGGCGGGTGCCTGCGGATCCGCCGTGGTCGACTCGCCGCTGTCGCGCAGGTCGTAGCGCACCACGTGGCGTCCGCCGGCGGCGAGACGTTCGCACAGCGCGTCCGGCCAGGAGAGCATCGTCGTCCCGCCCGCGAGCAGGACGAGGGGCGCGTCGTCGGCACCGAACGACTCGATGCCCAGGGTGGTCCCGTTGACGTCGATGGTGGTCATCGGAGCACCGCACAACGTCGCGGGGCAGGTGCGTCGCCGTCGAGGCAGACCGAGATGTCAGCGCTGATTCGTGTCACTGCAGGGCAGACCGCATCCCGCGCCCGAACTCATCGCTCACGCTATAAACGCAGCCCCGAGCTCACGCCACAAACTCAGCCCCGAGCTCACGCTACAAACTCAGCCCCGAGCTCAGCCCCGCGTGCCCGCCACGCGCCCCTGCAGCAGCCGCGACAGCGCCGCGTGCACGTCGTCGATCGACCGCTCCGGCTGGAACGCCTGCCAGTCGAGCGCCGCCACGAGCACCATCCCCACCAGGGCCGCGGCGGTCAGCGGGATGTCGATTTCCTCGCTCAGCTCACCGGCCGCCACTCCCTCGCGCAGCACCCCCTCGACCACGGCGACCGCCTGCTGCCGTACGACGAGCAGCGTGGACTGCCAGGCCCGGCCGGTGCGGTACAGCTCGGCCACATAGAGCTGGGTGAAGGACGGATACGTGGCGATGAAGTCGAGGCCGGAACGGATCATCGCGTCCAGTGCGGCGACCTTCGTGCCGCCGCTGCGGGCCGTGTCGTCCACCGCCCGCTGCAGCGACTCGGTGAGCAGCCCCACCCCGTAGCGCAGGAGCTCCTCGAAGAGCTCGGCCTTGCTGGCGAAGTTGTAGTAGACCGTGCCCTTGGCGACTCCCGCGCGCTCGGCGATCTCGTCCACCGTGGTCGCCGAGAACCCCTGTTCCGCGATGAGCGTCACGGCCGCCTCGTACAACTTCGCCTTGGTGGCCGTCCGCCGTCCGCCGCCCGCCTTGGAGCCGCCGGCCCCTGCTGCCTTCTGCATGCCGTCGATTCTCACAGGCCCCGGCCCGCCCCTCTCACAGAGTCAGCTCGGGATGCAGCCGGTCCAGGGTCCATACCTGGCGTTTGCGGGCGGAGAGCGCCGTCAGCGCCAGCGCGCCCACGGTGAACGCCACGAGCACCACGCACCCCTGCCATACGGGCCCGAGCCCGCCGCCCGTGATCAGCCGCCGCAGCGCCTCCACCACGTACGACATCGGCAGGAAGGGATGGATCGCGCCGAAGAAGGACGGGCTCGTCTGGACGGGATAGGTGCCGCCGGCCGAGGTCAGCTGGAGCATCAGGAAGGCGAGGACGAGGATGCGGCCCGCGGCGCCGAAGCGCGCGTTGAGCCACTGCACGATCGCCGCGAAGCACCCGGTGACCAGGAGCAGGAAGCCGACGGTGCCCGCCGCGTGCGTCATCTCCAGGCCGAGTGCCCAGTGCAGTACGGAGATCAGTGCCGTGGTCTGCAGGGCGCCGATCGCCGCCACCGGCAGCCAGCCGGCCAGGGCGATCCGCCAGGCGGAGGCGCCGGTGGCGAGCGCCCGCCGGTTGAGCGGCGCGATCACCATGTACGCGACCATCGCACCGACCCACAGGGACAGCGGGATGAAGTACGGCGCGAATCCGGTGCCGTAATTGGGCGCCTGGTGCAGGGACTTGGCGGCCAGCTGTACGGGGTCGGCCATGACCTCCGTACGGGCGTCACGGTCGCGCTTGTCGTAGTCCGGTATCTGTTCGGCGCCGTCGCGCAGGCCGCCGGCCAGGTCGCCGGACCCGTCGACCAGCTTGAAGAGCCCGCCGTTCAGGTCCTTCGCGCCGTCCTTGAGCCGGCCCATGCCCGTATCGAGGTCGGACGAGCCGGACTTGGCGCCGCTGAGCCCGGTGTGCAGCGTGCCCGCACCCTTGGCGACGGCCTGGGCGCCCCGGTTCAGCTGGTTGATCTTCTTCACGGCCGCGTCGAGGTCGTCGCCGAGGTGCGGGGCGCGGTCGGCCAGCGAGTTCGCCTGCTTCTCCAGGGCGGCCAGGTGGTCGTCGAGCCGGTCGGTGTCCCCGGCGTAGTCCTGGACGACGGTGTTCACGTCCGCGGCGATCCGCTCGACGTCGTCGCCCGCGTCCTTGGCCTGCTTGAGCTGCGGACAGTTCGGGTCCTTGAGGAGCGCGTCCTCGCAGCGCGCCTCGTACACGGAGTCCAGCGCTCCGGAAGCCTTCTCCGCGCCGGAAGCGGCGAGCGGAGCCTTCTCCACGAGCGTGTCCAGATGGCCGCGGATCGCCTTGGCGGAGTCGGCGACCAGGCGGGCCGTGTCACCGATGCTCTCGCCGTTCTCGCGCAGGAAGGGGCCGACCTTGTCGGCGGCGCCGTTCACCTTGTCCGCGAGCGTCTGCGTCCCCTCGGCCACCTGGCCCGCGCCGGTCTCCAGGTCGCCGGCGCCCTTGTCCAACTTCTCGATCCCGCGCGCCAGTTCACCGCTCCCTGACTTGGCGTCGCCCAGGCCGTCCGCGAGCTGCTTCGCCCCGTCCTTGGCCTTGCCCGCACCCTCCTCGAGCCGCCCGGCGCCGTCGGCGGCCTCCTCGGTCTTGCCGTGGATGTCCGAGAACGACACGAAGATCTTGTCCAGGAATGTCCGTGACGCCTTGCTGGAGGCGGCCGCCCGCACCTCGGAGAACACCGTCCGCGAGAGCTGCCCCACGATGTAGTTGTTGGCGTCGTTCGTACGGACCTGGAGCGCGCCGGTCTCGGGGGAGTCCCCCGCGCTGGACGCGATCCGCCGGCTGAAGTCCTCGGGCACGGTCAGCGACAGGTAGTACGTACCGTCCTCGATGCCCGCGCGCGCCTGCGCCGCGTCCACCTCGTGCCAGTCGAAGGTGCTGCTGTCCCGCAGCCCCTCGGCTATCCCGTCGCCCGCCGCGATCTTCCTGCCGTCGGCGCTCGCTCCCTTGTCGTCGTTGACGAGCGCGACCGGGATCCTGTCCAGGCGGCCGTACGGGTCCCAGAACGACCACAGGTAGAGCGCCCCGTAAAGCAGCGGAAGCAGCAGCAGCGACACGAGCGCGGCACGGGGGAGGCGGCCCCGGCCGAAGCGCTTGAGCTCAAGAGCGGCCAGTTTCGGCGAGCGCATCGGCTGCCCCCTTCTCGTCCGTGGTCCCCGACTTCTCGTCCGTGGTCCCCGACATTTCGTCCGTGGTCCCCAGCCGGACCTTCTGTGCCGCGTCAGGAGCCCCCTGCCCCACGGCCACGACGGTCGTCCCGGCCTCGGTGATCGCCGTCAACATCCGCCAGGCGGCGGCCAGTTCAGCATCCGAGAGCTTCAGATCGAGGTCGTCCACCGCGAGCAGCCGCGGCCGTCCGATCAGCGCGAGGGCCACGGACAGGCGCAGCGCTTCGATGCGCTCCAGGTCCCGCACGGCGGTGCGCGAGCCTTTGACGAGGGTCTCCGGGGCGAGTCCGGCGGCGGTGAGGGCGCTCTCGCGCAGCAGCGCGGACGCGGCCGCGCGCTCGGCACGCGGGCTCAGGAGCGAGCGCAGCGATGTGCCGAACCGCCGTTGCAGCAGGGCTCGTTCCCGCAGATGCTCGGCGACGGTGAGGGCCGGATCGAGGTCGGTGACGCCCGGGACATGCGCCAGTGCGCTGATCCGCCGTACGGCCGCGGCCTGCCGGGGCAGCCGCAGCGAGCCGACCTCGGCGCTGCCCTCCGTCGCGCGCATACGTCCCGTCAATGCCAGCAGCAGGGAGGTCCGCCCCGCACCGGACGGCCCTTCCACTGCGACCAGGGTCCCTGGCTCCGCCGTGAACTCCACCTCGCGAAAGGCCCACCCTCGGGGGCCTCTCACCCCGAACCCCTGCACCGCGAGCACCTACGGCCCCCTGTTTTTGAACTGACTGGTCAGTGCAAAAACGTACACGACGCTGATCCGCCGCTCCTACGCCACCCTCCCTCAACTCCCTTATCCGAACCCTTGATCGAGCGATAAGTGCAGGTCAGGGCCGATTGTCAGTGGCGTACTTCACGATGGGGGTCATACGGCAGCTTTTTCGCCAGTGCCGTATCAAACGACGACAGGAGGTTCGTCATGGCCAGTTCCTACGCAGCCGCCGCACGCCGGCGCCGCGCCTCCGGCCCTGCCCCCTCACTGAACGGTCCCGCGAGCGACGTCCACCCGGTCCTGCGCCGGGCCTCGGCCCCGCCCGCCGCCCTCGATCTGCTCGCCCAGGCCCGCAGCGGACTCGACGAGGCGGCCCGCCTCGAGACGCCCAACGAGCGCTACTCCGCCGCCCACCTCGCGGCCCTGCGCACCGCCGCCGCCGTGCTCGCCGCGCGGGGGAGGCCCGAGACCAGCGCACGCAAGCGGGCCAAGATCCGCAGCGCTTGGGAAGTGCTCCCCGAGATAGCACCCGAACTCGCCGAGTGGAGCGCCCTGTTCGCCTCCGGCGCCACCAAGCGGGCCCGCGCGGACGCGGGCATCCAGGGCGCGGCCGGCACCCGGGACGCCGATGATCTGCTGCGCGATGTCGCGATGTTCCTGCGTCTGGTCGAGCGGATGCTGGTGCTCCAGCCGGTCCTGCCGCAGCCGCGGCCGGAACAGCCCGACGCGGGGTGAGTGCCGGGGCTCGGGAGCGGTGGCGCACAGGCAATAGGGTGGGGACGAACCGTCCCCACCCCCGCCTCGCCAGGCGGAGCCACGCCGAGGAGTAACCGTGTCGGACCCGATGCGCCCGTCCGTCGCCCGCCACCACCCTCAACCGACAGAGCTGCGCACCGGCCCCTCCCCTTCCCGTGCCTCCCTCCGTACAGCCGTGGTCTGGGAGGTACTGAAAGAGGCCCTCGACCGGCAGGTGAAGGCGACCGGGCGGGAGTCGCTCGACGTGCTCGACACCGGCGGCGGCAGCGGCAAGTTCGCCGTGCCCGTCGCCGCGCTCGGCCATCGCGTCACCGTGGTGGACCCGAGCCCCAACGCGCTGTTCGCCCTGGAGCGACGGGCCGCCGAGGCCGGGGTCGCGGAGCGGGTGAGCGGGGTGCAGGGAGATGCGCACGGACTCTTCGACGTGGTCGAGCCCGGCACGTACGACGCGGTGCTCTGCCATGGCGTCCTCGAGTACGTGGACGACCCGGCCGAAGGCGTACGGAACGTGGCGGGCGCGCTGCGCGAGACCGGTGTCCTCAGCCTGCTGGCCGCCGGGCTCGGCGGCGCCGTGCTCGCCCGCGCCCTCGCAGGGCACTTCACGGAGGCCCGGCACGCCCTGACCGACCCGGCAGGGCGCTGGGGCGAGGGAGACCCCGTGCCGCGCCGCTTCAGTGCCGAGCAGCTCACCGGCCTCGTCGAGGAGGGCGGTCTGCGGGTCGGCTCGGTGCACGGCGTGCGGGTCTTCGCCGACCTGGTGCCGGGCGTCCTGGTGGACACCGAGCCCGGCGCCCTGGACGCCCTCATCAAGCTGGAGGCCGCGGCCGCCGAGCAGCCGGCCTTCCATGCGGTCGCCACCCAGCTGCACATCCTGGGCGAGAAGGGCTGAACCGGGCCTGGGACCGCGGTCTCGGGGTACTGGGGAACCGGGTCGGGGACGGAGTTCCCGGGCTGCCTGTTCTCAGGGGTGAAAAACGGTCGTGGTGGCCGGAACTCCGGTACCCGGCGGAACAGGAGCAGTGAGCGGAAGCGCCGCATCCGGCGCAGTCCTCCTGATCAGGGGCGCAACCGCAGATGGAGTAGGCCACAGGCCCCCCGATCAGGGCCCGTGACCCGTATGATCGAGGGACACCGACCGGCATGACGGCCGTACCGCTGGGGAATGAACGCCTCAGCTTCGGGTGCCATGACGGGCCGGAATGGCGAATTGGCGTAGAGGGGCGGGTTTCACGGGGGCGATTCCCTGCCTATCCTGAAGGGGACCCCCGGTCGCCCCGGCGACTGCACGATGAGGAGGGACTCCGTGCCGCTCTCAGAGCACGAGCAGCGCATGCTCGAGCAGATGGAGCGAGCGCTGTACGCCGAAGATCCCAAGTTCGCGACAGCGCTTGAGGGAAGCGGGCTGCGTACGTACACCCGGAAGCGGGTCTACCAAGCGGTCGCCGGCTTTCTTGTGGGAATCGCGCTCCTCATGGCAGGAATGGTCGCGCAGCAGATCTGGATCAGCGTGGTGGGATTCCTCGTCATGCTCGGCTGTGCGGTGCTCGCGGTAACCGGTTGGCGCAAGGCGCCCAAGCCGGGCGAGCAAGCCCCTGGTGCGGTGGCCGGTCAGGGTGGGACAGCTCCCCCGACCACGCGGCGTCAGGGCCGGCAGCGGCGGTCGATGATGGACCGCATCGAGCAGCGCTGGCAGCGGCGCCGCGAAGAGGGTCACTGACTCAGAGCTCACCCGACGGGGGGGTGGGGCGGGCGCTTCGGCGGGTGCCCCACACCCCCCGCGGCGGTCCGGGGGCCCCTTT
>NZ_JAEIMH010000024.1:98016-105731 GCF_016464295.1 Streptomyces sp. N35
CCCCCGGGGGGGGGGGGGCGGCAGCTGCGCCGCGCCCGCCCCCCCCCCCTCCTCCTCGTTCGGGGCGCCCTTTGCGCGGGATGCAGTGAAGGGGTGCGGGGGCCGACGCCCCCACACCCCTCACACCGCTACTTGGCCCGTCGCGGCACCAGCCGCTCGAAGCTCCACCGGCCCCCGCCCCAGCGCTCCTTGAGAGCGGACCAGCGGTCCGAGAAGGCCCAGCCCACCCGGACGGCCGAACGCGGGGCGAACGTCGCGCGCAGCCGTGTGCCACGGCTCATCGTGGCCCGCAGACCGGCCCGTACCGTACGGACGTCCTCGGCCACACCGGGCGCCGGCCGTGGCGTCGGAGCGTAGAGCACCTGCTCCACCGCCGCCGCGAGCCGGTGCACCGCCTCGGCCGCGTCGATCTCCAGCTCACCGAGCCGGACGATCCGGGCCGCTGCCTTGCGCGGGGTCTGCGCCTCATCGGGCGCGATGCCGTAGTCCCAGGCCGTATCCGTGACTTCGAGCCACGCGGCCAGCGTTCTCGCCGCCCCGTCCGCCGGTGTACGGCCCTCTGAACCGAGCCGGATCCCACGTACCCGCGTACGCCACATCAGAGGCAGCAACGGCACCCCGATGAGGAGCAGCACGGCCGCCGAGATCCCGAGATACGTGCCCCAAGGCGTCCCGCCGCCCGAACCGGCCCCTGCCGCACCCGGCTCCTGCGACCCGCACTCGCCGAAGCGGCGCAGATCCGCGGGGCACGAGTCCGAGGGCGAAGGGGAACTCTCGCCGCTCGGCGCCGTCGAGCTCGAGGACGAGGGGGCCGCGGTGGTCGGGGAGTCCGACGGAGTCTCCTCACGGGTGTAGTCGGGCGCCGTCCCACGCGTCGGCGTCGGCTCGAAGCGGGTCCAGCCCACGCCCTCGAAGTACAGCTCGGGCCAGGCGTGGGCGTCGCGGAGTCCGACCGACATCGCCCCGTCCGAGGTCGGCGAACCGGGCGTGAAGCCCACCGCGACCCGGGAGGGGATGCCGAGGGTGCGGGCCATCGAGGCCATCGCGAAGGAGAAGTGGACGCAGAAGCCCTGCTTGTCCTTCAGGAAGCGGCTGATCGCCGCCGACCCACTGCCCGCGGTGACCTTGGTGTCGTACGAGAATCCGCCGCTGACCGCGAACCAGTCCTGCAGCTTGACGGCCATCTCGTACTGATTGGTGGCGCCCTCGGTCACCTCGAGCGCCGTGTCGGTCACATCGCGCGGCAGCGAATCGGGAACCTGGGTGAACTCGTCCTCGATATCCGCGTTGGGGGCCGGAGCCCCGGACAGTTTGGCCGCCGTCGGCTGCACGATCAGGCTGCTGACCCGGTAGTTCTTGCCCTTGGTCGTCTCCCCGCGGTCGCCCACGACGGCGCGCCCGATCGGCTCGAAGCGCCAGTTGCCGTCGATGTCGACCGCGGTCGCGGGATACGGCATCGGCAGCCAGTCCTGCGCGTAGTCGTCGGCGGCGGAGATCTCGGTCGTGACCTCCTTGGCGTCCACGTCACCGCTGAGGCCGCGGGGCTGCGGGAACCGCGAGGGCACCTCTTCGATCGCACGTTCCGCCGGCTTCCAGGCCGTGCCGTCGAACTGGTCGAGCGACACGATCCGCAGGTACATGTCCTGGGTGGACTCGGAGTTCGTGCGGTACCTGAGGACCTCGCGGTCGTTCGGCTGGTTGAGGCTGTTCTGCAGCGAGACCAGCGGGTTGACCGCCGAGATCGTCCCGCCGCCGCCCCCGCCCCCTCCGCCGCCGCCCGTGGGGTCGAAGAGCCCGCTGTCCAGCGCGGGCAGCGCAGCCGGCACCACCAGGGCGATGCCCAGGGCGACCGCGCCGATCCGCCGCCCGGTGCGCACCGGTGCGGCGGGCCCGCTGCCGTCGAGCCCCGAGGAGAACTCGCTCGCCCGGCGCGGCGCACCCCCGAACACCCGGCCCCACTGGGAGAGCCGGTCGCGCCCTTCGGCGAGCAGCAGCAGCAGATAGCCGGCCGCGGCGAGGACGAAGAAGAGCCAGCCCGCGCCGCCGTCCGACAGACCGGCCGCGACCGAGTAGAGGGCGAGCAGCGGAAGGCCCGCGGGCGCGGCGCTGCGGAACGTCACCGCGAGGGCGTCCACGATCAGCCCGATCAGCAGGACGCCACCGACCAGCATCAGCTGGATGCCGTCGGTCAGCGGTGCCGGGGTCGAGTACTGCCCGACGTCCTCGCCACCGGTCTGCAGCAGCACCCCGAGCTCCCGGACGGAGTCGGGGCTCGGCAGGAAGAGACCGAAGGCCTCGTCCCGTACGAAGAACACGGTGAGCAGCAGCAGCGTCACCAGGACCTGGGCGGCGACCGTCACCGGACGCGCCAGCGGCACCCGCCGGGCCGCCGCGCCCACACCGGACTGCGCGGCGAGCAGGAACGCGCCCTGCACCAGCCACGCGGCCGAATTGACCAGCGGCAGCAGCGCGCACGCCGCCATCAGCGTGGCCGCGAAGGCGCAGAGCGCGAGCCGCGTGCGGCCGCTCATGACCATCCCCCTGTTGCTTGTGCCTCGGAACGTCCCATGACGCCCGTGCGCTGCCGGTCCGCCTGCTTCCACAGCTCGGGCAGCGACAGCCCCGGCGGTACCGCGAGCGCCGTCCAGCCCGCCTCGCGCAGCAGCCGCAGCCGCTCCTCCAGCTGGGCCGACGGGGCCTGCGCACCGTGCGCCCAGGCCCCGTTGTCCAGGACGAAGGCGACCGCCGCACCGCTGCGCTGGCGCATCCGGGCGGCCACGGCCGCCTGCTCCTCGTCGAGCTCGCCGAGGAACGCGACGAGCAGCCCTTCGGCTCCGCCGCGCAGTACGTCGTACGCACGCGAGAGACCCGCGCCGTCCGAGTGGTCGACCACGGCGAGCGTGTCCATCATCATCCCCGCGGCGTCCGCCGACTCCGTGGTGGAGCCCGCGAACCCGTCGGAGCCTTCGCCGGGCACGGAGTTGCCCGTGTCCGTCAACAGCCGTACGGAAAAGCCCCGTTCCAGCATGTGCACAAGCGCAGAGGCCGCGCCCGAGACCGCCCACTCGAAGGCCGAGTCGGGGCCCGCGCCCTGGTGGGCGATGCGGCGGGTGTCCAGCAGGACGGTGCAGCGCGCACGCTGCGGCTGCTCCTCGCGCCGCACCATCAGCTCGCCGTACTTCGCGGTGGAGCGCCAGTGCACCCGGCGCAGATCGTCGCCGTGCCGGTAGCCGCGGGGGATCACATCGTCCTCACCGGCAAGCGCGAGCGAGCGCTGCCGCCCGTCGCCGTATCCCTGCGCCTCGCCGGACAGCCGTACCGGCGGCAGCGCCTCCACCTTCGGGATCACCGTCAGGGTGTCGAACGCGCTGAAGGACCGCGTCAGTTCGCACATCCCGAACGGATCGCTCAGGCGCAGCTGCAGCGGTCCGAGCGGATAGCGCCCGCGCAGGTCCGACCGCACCCGGTACGAGACCTCGCGCCGCCCGCCCGCCTCGACCCGGTCGAGCACGAAGCGCGGCCGCGGACCGAGCACGTAGGGCACCCGGTCCTGGAGCATCAGGAGCCCGGTGGGCAGCCGCGAGACGTTGTCCATGCGCAGATGCACCCGGGACTCCGAGCCCGCAGGTACCCGCGCGGGCGAGAGCCGGCGCGAACCGGCCACGCGGTAGCGGGTGCGGTAAAGGACGATCGCGCTGACCAGCGGCAGTACGGCGAGCAGCAGCCCCACCCGCAGCAGATCACCCTGGCCGAGCACATACGCGCACGCGGCCGCGGCCACCCCGGCGGCCAGGAACGACCGGCCGCGCGTGGTCAGCCCCGCGAAGGCGGTGCGCAGTCCGCCCTTGTCGTCGTCCGACTGGGAAATCCGGCCAAAGGCCCGCTGTGTGGTTCCCTGCGCCGGCCCCCCGGCCGTCATCACAGCCTCCGCGCGCCGGGCGGCTGCTGGCCGTAGCCCGACATGCCGGGCATCTGTACGGAAGGCGCCGCGGGATAGCCGGCGCCAGGAGCCTGTGCGGCCGGTACCGGGATGCGCTGGAGGATCTCGAGCACGACCTGCTCGGCCGTACGCCGGTTCAACTGGGCCTGCGCGGTGGGCAGCAGCCGGTGCGCGAGCACGGCGACGGCGAGCGCCTGCAGATCGTCCGGCAGGACATAGTCGCGCCCGCTCAGCGCGGCCGAGGCCTTCGCCGCCCGCAGCAGATGCAGGGTCGCGCGCGGCGAGGCGCCGAGTCTGAGATCGGGGTGGTTGCGCGTGGCGCCGACGATCTCCACCGCATAGCGCCGTACGGCATCGGCGACATGGACCTTGCGGACCGCGTCGATCAGCTTCACGATGTCGTGCGCGTGGGCCACCGGCTGCAGATCGTCGAGCGGCGAGACCCCGCCGTGCACATCGAGCATCTGCAGCTCGGCCTCGGCGTTGGGGTAACCGATCGAGACCCGGGCCATGAAGCGGTCGCGCTGGGCCTCGGGCAGCGGGTAGGTGCCCTCCATCTCGACCGGGTTCTGGGTCGCCACGACCATGAAGGGGTTGGGCAGTTCATAGGTCTGCCCGTCGATCGTGACCTGCCGCTCCTCCATGGATTCCAGGAGCGCGGACTGGGTCTTGGGCGAGGCCCGGTTGATCTCGTCGCCGATCACGATCTGCGCGAAGATCGCTCCCGGCTTGAACTCGAAGTCCCTGCGCTGCTGGTCGAAAATGGACACACCGGTGATGTCCGACGGCAGCAGATCCGGTGTGAACTGGATACGCCGCACCGAGCAGTCGATGGACCGCGCCAGCGCCTTGGCGAGCATGGTCTTGCCCACGCCCGGTACGTCCTCGATGAGCAGATGGCCCTCGGCGAGGAGTACGGTCAGCGAAAGCCGTACGACCTCCGGCTTGCCCTCGATCACTCCCTCCACCGACCTGCGGACTTGATCCACGGTGGTGGTCAGATCTGTGAGGCTCGCTCGATCTTCATAGGTCGTCACCCCGGCCCTCCTCGGCCCGTTCAAACGGGCCGATGTCTCTGTGCGACCCGGCCCACCCCGAAACACGGACACCGCGGCCGGATGGTTCCCGTGCGGTGCCTCCCCCGCATTCTTGTTGCCGTTACCCGTTCGTGTCACTTGCCTGCGGACAACTGACTGTCCTATGTCGGGTTTTGGGAGGGTTTATGGGGTGGCGCGATGGTCGTCAGGGGGAGTGAGCCGGGCGCCGTGCGGGGGCGCCCGGCGCCTTTCAGGCCGCGTCGATCTCGTGCAGCAGACCCGTCTTCACATCGAAGACGAAGCCGCGGACATCATCGGTGTGGAGCAGGAACGGCGAGGTCCGCACGCGCTGCATGGACTGCCGTACGTCCTGGTCCACATCGCGGAAGGCCTCCACGGCCCAGGAGGGACGCTGGCCGACCTCGTCCTCGAGCTCGTGCCGGAAGTCCTCGGTGAGGGTGAGTAGACCGCAGCCGGTGTGGTGGATCAGGACCACGCTGCGGGTGCCGAGCGCACGCTGGCTGATGGTGAGCGAGCGGATCACGTCGTCGGTGACGACACCGCCCGCGTTACGGATCGTGTGGCAGTCGCCGAGCTCGAGGCCCAGCGCGTCGTGCAGGTCGAGCCGGGCGTCCATGCAGGCCACGACGGCGACCTTGAGGACAGGACGGGCGTCCATGCCCGGGTCCACGAAGTCGGCGGCGTAGGCCTGGTTCGCCTCGACGAGGCGGTCGGTGACGGTGCCCTGCCCGGATATGGCACCGTTCGGGCTCGAGGAAAGCGATCGCGAAGTCGACATGGAAAAAAGGTAGCGGTCACTGTGTATACAAGCCCGCTGTGAGAGGTGACAAAGAACCTCAAAGGGCCTTGTCGTGACGCACTCCACAGGGAGTGACCACAGGGCCCGTACGGGTGAACGAGCCGGGGGACGACGCGCTCGCCCGGTTGATTGACCGGGACAGGCGGTGGACTAAAGTGACGCGAACCGGCAGACGTGTACGCGACTGGCGGTTACCGAACTCCAGGAGACCGTCCCCCAAACGACGGGCTCCCCGCGCGTGCGGTCGTACGTACGGCTCGGCCTCCTCTCGCTCCGGTCGGTATGTGCGGGCCGCACCCGACCTGAGAGGGTGCGTTGAGCGAGCAGCGACACGTCCCGGTGATGCTCCAGCGGTGCCTGGACCTGTTGGCCCCCGCGCTCACCAAGCCCGGGGCGGTCGTCGTCGACTGCACCCTCGGCCTCGGCGGACACAGCGAGGCCCTGCTCCGGAACTTCCCCGAAGCCCGCCTTGTCGCGCTCGACCGGGACAAGGAAGCCCTGCGGCTGTCCGGCGAACGGCTCGCACCCTTCGGCGAACGGGCCACCCTCGTCCATGCCGTGTACGACGAACTCCCCGACGTACTCGACCGTCTTGGCCTTCCGAAGGTCGAGGGCATCCTGTTCGACCTCGGCGTCTCGTCCATGCAACTCGACGAGGCCGACCGCGGATTCGCCTACGCCCAGGACGCACCGCTCGACATGCGCATGGACCAGACGGCCGGTATGAGCGCCGCCGAGGTCCTCAACACGTACCCCCCGGGCGAACTGGTCAGGATCCTCCGGGCGTACGGCGAGGAGAAGCAGGCCAAGCGCATTGTCAGCGCGATCGTGCGTGAGCGCGACAAGGAGCCGTTCGCCAACAGCGCCCGGCTCGTGGAGCTGATCCGTGACGCGCTGCCCCAGGCCGCCAAGCGCACGGGCGGCAACCCGGCCAAGCGCACCTTCCAGGCGCTGCGGATCGAGGTCAACGGTGAGCTGACCGTCCTGGAGCGGGCGATCCCCGCGGCCGTCAAGGCGCTGGACGTCGGCGGCCGGATCGCGGTCCTGTCGTATCACTCGCTCGAAGACCGCCTGGTCAAGCAGGTGTTCGCGGAAGGCGCGGCCAACACCGCGCCGCCCGGCCTGCCGGTGGTGCCCGAGCGCTACCAGCCGCGCCTGAAGCTGCTCACCCGCGGCGCCGAACTGCCCACCGAGGAAGAAGTCGCCGAGAACCGCCGGGCCGCACCGGCCCGTCTGCGCGGGGCGCAGCGGATCCGGGAGGACCTTTCGTGAGGATGTCACCGGGGGAGGGCGAGTGAGCCGGGTACCGCAGCTGCGGGGGAGGGCCGCGCAGCTCGCCCGGCTGCTTCCCGCAGGGCCCACTTCGGCGGCCCGCACCCCGTTCGTGCTGCTCATCGTGGTGCTGCTCGGCGGCGGTCTGATCGTGCTCCTGATGCTCAACTCGGCGCTCAACGAAGGCTCGTTCCAGCTCAGCAAGCTCCGCAAGGAGACCACCGAGCTCACCGACGAGCAGCAGGAACTCGAGACCACCGTCGACGGCTACTCCGCACCCGACGCCCTGGAGCGCCGCGCCCGCGAGCTCGGCATGGTGCCGGGCGGACCGCCGGCCTTCCTCGACCCGGACGGCAAGGTGCGCGGCACGCCGGGCGAGGCGACCGCCGCCCCGGCACCGGTCACGGCGCCCGCCTCTTCGAAGCCCACCGTGTCCCTCTCCCCGGCGCCCAGCGTCTCCACGTCTCCCGCGCCCAGCGTGTCCACGTCCGCGGCGCCCCGCGTCTCCACGCCCCAGACCAGCCCGTCGCCCTCCACCACCCCCGGCAGGTGACCTTGTGACCGACCGGCACCCGCCGCGCCGCCGCGTCCCCGGACCGGCAAAGCCCCCGCGCCCCGGCGCCCCGCGCCGGCCGGGGCCGGGCGC
>NZ_JAEIMH010000240.1:0-510 GCF_016464295.1 Streptomyces sp. N35
CGGCGTTCAGGGCATGGCTGCCCAGATGGCCGCCCGAGGCCACGCTCTCGACCGTGAGCCCGAGGCCGCCCACCGGCTCCTCGACGAGGCCCAGGACCTCATCAGCCGCGCCGCCGAGCACCCGGAAGACGAGCCACCGTGGATGTACTTCTACGACGAAGGCTGGTTCACGATGCAACGCGGCATGGCCGAACTGCACCTGTGCCAGTGGCGCCAGGCGATCGAGCACCTGACAGCCGGACTCGCAGCAATGCCCGAAGACTTCCGCCGCGATAAGACATGGTTCCGGGCCTGCCCCGCGCATGCCTACGCGGGAGCCGGGGAGGCTGCGCAAGCCCTCGCCGTCGCCCTCCGGGCCGCCCCCGATGCCGCCGCCGTGGGCCGCCCGCACACCTGGAACGAACTGCACACCGCCGCCGCTGTGCTCCTGCGCAGGGGAGCGCCGGAAGGGCGTCACCTGGTCGACGCCCTCGCCGCACACGATTAGGGCAGGGGGATCATCCTGGTCCC
>NZ_JAEIMH010000025.1:0-1620 GCF_016464295.1 Streptomyces sp. N35
CCCCCCCCCCCGGGAGGCGGAGCAGGGGGGGGCGCCCGACCGGCGGCCGGGGCGCGGCAGGGGCCGTGTCCAGCTGGGTCGGCTCGGGAACCGGAAGGTCGAGGACGCGGGCCGAGCGCTCGGCGATCAGCCGGGGCAGCGCGGGCGGCAGCCAGTCCGCGCCCGCCGCGGCGGACCCCGCGAGGCGCTCGCGTACGGCCGAAGCGGTGGGCCGGGCGCCCGGGTCCTTCGCCAGGCACTCCCGTACGAGGGCCGCCAACGGCTCGGGTACACCGTCGAGTTCGGGCTCCTCGTGGACCGTACGGAAGAGGATCGTCGCGACCGTGCCCGAGCCGAACGGCCGGCGTCCGGTCACCGCGTACGCGAGGACGCAGCCGAGCGCGAAGACATCGCTGGGCGGGCCGATCTCGCCGGCCCGGGCCTGGGCCTGTTCGGGCGAGAGATAGCCGGGTGAGCCGATCACCGAGTCGGCGGCCGTGAGCGCGGTGGCCTCGGCGGTGCGGGCGATACCGAAGTCGATGAGGCGGGGGCCGTCGGCGGCGAGCAGGACGTTCGCGGGTTTCACATCGCGGTGCACCAGACCCGTCGTGTGCACGTCGGCGAGGGCTTCCGCGAGACGCTCGCCCAGGATGCGGACCGTGCGCAGGGGCAGCGGACCGTGGTCCGCGACCGCTTCGGCGAGGGAGGGTGCGGGGATGAAAGCGGTGGCCAGCCAGGGTTCGCGGGCCTCGGCGTCGGCGGGGGTCGCGGGCACGGTCCAGCGGCCGGTGGTCCGGGGGGCGGCGTCGGCCTCGCGGGGGGAGCGGGCCCGGGAGCCCGGGGCGGGGGGGGACCGGGTGGGCGGCGTACTCGGCGCGGACCACCTTGAGCGCGACCGGCGAACCGTGCGCGGTGCGCGCGAGATAGACCACGCCCATCCCGCCCGCGCCGAGCCGGGCGATCAGGCGGTGGCCGCCGATCTCGGCGGGGTCGATGGGCTTCAGGGGTTCCACGGCTGCTGCTCCTGGGGTCCGCGGCTGCTACTCCTCGGGGCCACGGCCGCTCGTTCAGGAGTTCACGGCCGCTAGGGCCTGGCTTGTGGATCAGTGGACCAGGTGAACCGGGCCCTAGCCCGACGGCGGCGGCACCGCTCCCGCGTACTGGAAGCGGCCGTTCGCCACCTCGTAGCGGTGCACGCTCCACTGCGTGAAGCTGCCCACCTCCGGGTCGAAGCCGTGGGTCTTCGTCAGTCCCTTGTACGCGGACTTCCGCAGCCGGCGCGCCAGGGCCTCGCGGCCGGGCCTCTTGCGCCCGGTCGCCAGGAGACCTTCGATGATCAGGTTCACGGCGTCGTACGCCTCGGCCGCCTGGTAGCCCGGCCGATGACCGTAGCGCTTGGTGAACGCCTTGGTGAACGGCTCCAGTTCGGGCACCGCGGCCGGGTCGAGGAAGGACGCGGTGAGCTGCCAGCCCTCGGCGGCCTCACCCGCGTCCTTCAGGAAGCGGGGGTCGAGCACGCTCTGCGGGGCCAGGCGGAGTCCGTCGAAGCCCGCGGCGGTCAGCTCGCGGGCGAAGACGGCGGACGCGGCGGGCCCCCCCGCCGACACCGATCCCTCGCAGCCCGCGGCCAGCATGGCGGCG
>NZ_JAEIMH010000025.1:1630-13334 GCF_016464295.1 Streptomyces sp. N35
GCGGCGGGGGGCCGGGCAGGGCGCAAGACCCCCCGCCCGCGTCGGGCCCGCCCGCGAACACGAATCCGTCGCAGCCGGCGTCGAGCATGTCGGCGACGACCGGCCCGAACTCCTCGGTGTGGGCCGGGACCACGCGGGGGTAGGCGGCGACTTTCGTGCCGCGCAGCGAGCTCGTGGTGATGGCCGCGGTCTCCCAGCCGAGCACGCCCACCGTGCGGTCCTGCACCAGGCCGAGCACCTTGACACCGGCCGCCGCGGCCAGCGCCGCGTAGGGCTGGGCCACATGCGCGTCCAGGGGCCTGGCCTGCAGCAGACTCCGGGAGGCGAGGGACGGGGTGGTCAGGTCCATGGCGCCCGGGGACACGGCGACCTGGGCGAGATAGCTCTCGTCGTACACCTTCAAAACCGCACGGGCCGTGTCGTCCGTGGTCGGTCCGATGACGGCCAGGATGTCCTGGGCGACGGAGAAGTCCTTGGCCACGCGGGCCGCCCGGGTCGCGTCCCCGCCGTCGTCGCGCACGACGAGGCCCACTTTGAAGGGCGCCTTGTTGCCGGAGTCATTGCGGGAGTTCTTACCGGAGTTGCTACCGGAGTTGCTGCCGGAGTTCTTACGGGAGTTGAACTGCTCCACAGCCAGGCGCGCACCCTCCTCCTGCGCCCGGCCGGCCGCCTTGTGCGGTCCGGAGAGGTCCGCCTGCAGGCCGATATGCCACCGGTCGTGCTCGGGGACGGGATCCTCCGGGCCGCTGTCGGGGACCGAAGCCGCCCACGCGGCGACGCCACCACCCGCGGCAAGTACCGCGGCGCCCGATATGAGGAGGAACTTCCGCCTGTTGGGCGGCCGTTCGGCAGCAGGCGCGTCCTGCGTCGGCAGCTCCGACGCGTCGAGCTGCGTCTGCTCGATATCGGGCAGCGCGAGCAGCGCCGCGGCCCGGTCGGCGACCAGACGGACCACGGCGTCGGGCAGCCAGTCGTCGGCCGGGGCGTCCTCGACCAGTGCGTCGAGTCCGGTGCGGTCCGCCGGGTCCTTGGCGAGCAGCCCGCTCAGGAGCGTATACAGAGCGGCGCTGATGCCGTCGAGGTCGGGCTCGTCGTGGACGGTGCGGTAGAGCAGCGCGTCGGGGGTGCCGGTGCCGAACGGGGGCCGGCCGGTCGCCGCGTACGCGAGCAGGCCCCCGAGCGCGAACACATCGGCGGGCGGGCCGAGTTCACCACCCTGCGCCTGCTCGGGAGCGAGGAACCCGGGGGTGCCGACGACCAGGTCGGTCGCGGTCAGCGCGGTGTCGCCGGCGTCCTGGCCGCTGTCGGCGGCACGGTTGCCGTCGGCGGCTCGCGCGATCCCGAAGTCGATCAGGCGGGGGCCGTCCACGGCGAGCAGCACATTGCCCGGCTTGACGTCCCGGTGGACCAGACCGGCCGTGTGCACGGCGGCGAGCGCCGAGGCGAGCATGGAGCCGAGCGCCCGCACACTGCGCTCGGGCAGCGGCCCGCAGGCCGCGACGGCCTCGGCGAGCGAGGGCCCGGGCACGAACGCCGTGGCCAGCCAGGGCTGTTCCGCCTCGGCATCCGCCCCGGTCAGCGGCACCGACCAACGGCTGGTCACGCTCCGCGCGGCCTCGATCTCGCGCCGGAAGCGGGCACGGAACGCCTGCTCCCGCGCGTACTCGGCCTGGATCACCTTGACCGCGGCGAGCGCCCCCGACTCCGTACGCCCGAGATAGACCACCCCCATACCGCCCGCGCCGAGCCGGCCGAGGAGACGGTGGCCGGGCAGGGAGGACGGGTCGGAGGGCAGCAGCGGTTCGACGGCCCGGGTCACTTGTCGCCTCCGAGTTCCAGCTCGGCACGGACGACCATGGCGCTGAAGCCCTGCTCGACCGCCTGGTTCAGCTCCTGTTCGGTGTGGCCCTTGCCGCCCTTGATCACGGAGGCGACGGTCACCGGGCCGATGCGGGCCTGGGACCAGTTGTAGGGGTAGGGGCCGCCGAGTCGCTCGCTGTGGTACTCGCCGTTCTCGGAGATCGAGTCGTCGGCATACGCGTTGGTGCCCTGCCCGAGGGCCATGCCCTCGGAGAACAGACCCTTGATCCACTCACCGGCGCGCAGCTCCTGATCGGGGCAGCGCAGGGCCTCCTCCAGGGTGCGGGCCATCTCCCAGTCCGCGCCGTCGACTTCGCGGTGCACGGTGACTACGGAGCTGACGCGCACCGGCCCCCTGCCGTCGGCCGCGGGCAGTTCGCCGTACGTGGTGATGCTCGCGAGCACGTTCTTCGGCAGCCGCTCGCGCTGCCATACGCACGTCGCGTCGAGCACGGCCCACTGGGCGGGATCACTCTCGTACGGGGAGCTCTTGGTGTATCCCGGCCCGTACTGGTCCGGGCTCGCGGCGACCTTGCGGGCCAGCCGCAGAGCGTCGGCGGCGGTGTGCGGGACGCGGTCCGGGTCCGGCGTGAAGGGGGAGTCCGGGGCCGGCTCGGACGGGCCGCCGGTCCGACTGCCGGACGGGGCCGGCGAGTTGGGCGGCTCGGGCGCTCGCGGCCCGTCCCCACCGCTGCCACTGCAGGCGGTGAGCAGCAACGCGGCCACGCACAGCGACGTCGTACGCCCCAGTCCTCGATGCCCCACCAGACCCCCACACGCACACGCGTTCCCCAGTGATGCGGAGATCTTACGTCCGGTTGGTCGAACGCGCCTGCGTACTGCGGTTGTTCAGGAGGTCTTCGCCTCGTCGTACGCGGCCCGCGCCGCGAGCACCTTGTCCACGCTCCGCTCCGACCAGCGCGCGAGCTCCCAGACCTGGCGGGCGGCCTCCCTGCCGAACTCGGTCAGCGAGTAGTCGACGCGCGGCGGGATGACGGGCTGGGCCTCCCTGTGCACGAAGCCGTCGCGCTCCAGGGTCTGCAGGGTCTGGGCCAGCATCTTCTCGCTGACCCCGCCGATCAGCCGGCGCAGCTCGCTGAAGCGGTACGAGTCGTCGAGCAGCGCCGCCAGGACCAGCACGCCCCAGCGGCTGGTGACGTGCTCGAGGATCGGGCGAGACGGACACTGCGCGGCATTGACGTCGGGCCGGAGATTCCTCAGGACACTTTCGCTCATGCAAGTACCTTACTTCAAAGTGGGTACTTACGAAAAGTAAGTACCAGACCTAAGGTGAGTGAAGACCGCAAGGAAACTGTACGAACCTGGAGATTTCAGCCATGAGCCTCGTCGTCACCGGCGCCACCGGAAACCTCGGCCGTCTCGTCATCGAGAGCCTGCTCGACGCCGGCGTTCCGGCCGGGCAGATCGCCGCCCTCGTCCGCAGCAAGGAGAAGGCCGCGCCCCTCGCCGAGCGCGGCGTCGAGCTGCGCATCGCGGACTACTCGCGGCCCGAGTCCCTGGCCGGCGCCTTCGCCGAGGGCGACCGGGTGCTCCTGGTCTCCGGCAGCGAGGTCGGACAGCGCGTCGCCCAGCACCGGGCCGTGATCGACGCCGCGAAGACGGCGGGCGTGGCCCTGCTCGCGTACACCGGCGTACTCGGCGGCCCGGAGGCCGACTTCAAGCTGGCCGACGAGCACAAGGTGACCGAGCAGGCGATCCTCGACTCCGGCCTGCCGTACACGTTCCTGCGCAACGGCTGGTACCACGAGAACTTCACGGAGAACCTGGCCCCCGTCCTCGAGCACGGCGCGGTCCTGCAGAGCGCCGGCGACGGCCGGGTCGCCTCGGCCTCGCGCGCCGACTACGCCGCCGCGGCCGCCGCGGTCCTGGCCGGCGAGGGCCACGAGAACGCCACGTACGAGCTGAGCGGCGATATCGCCTGGAGCTTCGAGGAGTACGCGGCCGAGCTCTCCCGCCGGACCGGCAAGACCATCTCGTACGCGAACGTCCCGGGCGAGCAGCACCTCGC
The DNA here is from genome assembly GCF_016464295.1 of Streptomyces sp. N35. Classification (NCBI taxonomy): domain Bacteria; kingdom Bacillati; phylum Actinomycetota; class Actinomycetes; order Kitasatosporales; family Streptomycetaceae; genus Streptomyces; species Streptomyces sp. N35. The sequence goes on from NZ_JAEIMH010000025.1 coordinate 5,520, forward strand.
GGTCCTCACCGGCGCCGGTGTGCCCCAGCCGTTCGCCGAGATCCTCGTGGACGTCGACGCGGCCATCGCCCGCGGCCTCCTCGCGCGGCGGAACGGCGATCTGGCCCGGCTCATCGGCCGCCCCACCACCCCGGTCGCCGACGCGATCGAGCAGGCGCTCGCCGCCTGACCCCGCCCGCCGGAAGCAGGGCCCGGGTGTCATGACCGTATAGCGATACGGACATGACAGCCGGGCCCTTGTCCCGCTACCGTCGAAGGGGTCGAGGTGCGAGACGAGGAGGGGCCTTGAAGCCGTCGGGCGAAGGGCGAGCGGGGCTCATATACGGCTTTGCCGCGTACGGGATGTGGGGCCTGGTCCCGCTGTTCTGGCCGCTGCTCAAACCGGCCGGCGCGCTGGAGATCCTCGCCCATCGGATGGTCTGGTCCCTGGTCCTCGTCGGACTCGTGCTCCTGGTGATGCGCCGCTGGGCGTGGGCCGGTGAGCTGATCCGCCAGCCCCGCAAACTCGCCCTGATCACCGTCGCCGCCACCGTGATCACCGTGAACTGGGGCGTCTACATCTGGGCCGTGAACTCCGGCCAGGTCGTCGAGGCCTCCCTCGGCTACTTCATCAACCCGCTCGTCACCATCGCGATGGGCGTGCTCCTGCTCAAGGAGCGGCTGCGGCCCGCCCAGTGGACCGCCGTCGGCATCGGCTTCGCGGCCGTGCTCGTGCTCGCGGTCGGGTACGGGCAGCCGCCGTGGATCTCCCTGACGCTCGCGTTCTCCTTCGCCACGTACGGCCTGGTCAAGAAGAAGCTCAACCTCGGCGGCCTGGAGTCCCTCGCGGCCGAGACCGCGGTGCAGTTCCTGCCCGCGCTCGGCTTTCTGCTGTGGCTGGGCTCGCGCGGGGACGCGGCCTTCGGCGCGCACGGCGCCGGGCATGCGGCGCTGCTCGCCGCGACCGGTGTGGTCACCGCGCTCCCCCTCATCTGCTTCGGAGCGGCCGCCATCCGCGTACCGCTGTCGACGCTCGGCCTGCTCCAGTACCTGGCGCCGGTCTTCCAGTTCCTGCTCGGCGTCTGGTACTTCCACGAGGCCATGCCGCCCGAGCGCTGGGCCGGTTTCGCTCTCGTATGGCTGGCGCTGACGACGCTGACCTGGGACGCGCTGCGTACGGCGCGCAAGAACCGGTCCGAGGCGCTGCGGCTCGCGGTGCAGGCCCAGGCGACGGCGCCCGTGCCGCCGCGGGAGCCGGCCGCCTGAGCCGTCCGCGTAGGGACGGCCGCGTGAGCCGTCCGCGTAGGGACGGCCGCGTGAGCCGTCCGCGGATGGACGGCCGCGTGAGCCGTCCGCGGATGGAGGACTCCAGGTGTCCTACATGGCGGGTAGGACTGGTGGCATGACTCTGCACTGGAAACTCGTCATCGACGCCGAGGAACCCCGGGGCCAGGCCGACTTCTGGGCCGCCGCACTCGGCTATGAGCTGGAGGACCACAGCGCCCTGATCGGGCAGCTGCTCGCGGGCGGGGCGGTCACGCCCGAGGAGGCCCCGGAGTGGAACGGCCGCCCGGCCTTCCGCGACTACGCCGCCGTACGGCACCCCGACGACCCGTTCGACGCGTTCACGGGCATGGGCGAGGGACGGCGGCTGCTGTTCCAGCGCGTACCCGAGAAGAAGACCGTCAAGAACCGGCTGCATCTCGACGTCCACACCGCCGAAGGCCGTGACCGCGACGAGGAGGTCGCGCGGCTCGAAGCGCTGGGGGCGCGGGAGCTGTACCGGATCAAGGAGCCGATCGGCGAGTGGGTGACGATGGCGGATCCGGAGGGGAACGAGTTCTGCGTCGAGTGAGCGCCTGGCTCCCCTCCGGTCCACGGCACCGGATGCTTTGCGGCGCGATGCCGACGCCCTCGATCCCGCTCCAGCGCCGCTCCTGGCCGGAGGTCATCGCCGGCCAGTCGCGGCCGCCGTCGGGACGCGCCTCGACCCGCGAGGCGTACGAGCCGGGGCGGAAGCCCGCGTCGTAGAAGCAGCCCGTGCCGTACGTGGCGTCGAACCGCGCACACGACTCGGCGATGGAGCGGGCCGAGGGCCGCTTGCCGGTCTCGGCCCACCGCGCAAGGCGCGCCATGGAGTTGGCGTACTCGGCCTTGCTCAGGCCGCTGTGCTCGCTCTCGCGGGTGAAGGTCTGCACGAGATGGTGATCGCGGTCGGCCTCCTCGAGGGTCATCCGGTACGCCGACTCATGCTCGACGAACGCCGTCGGGTCGTCGATCGCGTGCAGCGTGAGCACGGGGATCTCGACGTCACCGGTCAGATCGCTGTCGTACGACAGGTCGCGCTTGGCGGTGGGGTCGGCCTCGAAGCGTTCGACCCCGGCGTTGAGCGCCTTGTCGTCGTGCGAACCGGAGTAGCGGACACCGGCGTTGGAGAAGGGGTTACGGCCGTCGAGCCGGGTGTGCACGATGTCGCGGAAGGTGAACAACGAGAAACGCAGATGTGATTCGAGGGTGCGCTCGGGGATCTTCGTCACGGCGAGGATGTCGTCGAGGTTGCGCTGCTGCGGCGCGGTGCGCTCGGCCGGGGCGAGGTCGTAGCCGGTGCACTCGCGCAGCCTCGACCGCATCCCGGTCGTGGTCAGCGTCGAATCGGCGCGAAGGCCCTGCCACAGGGGGTACTGCGGCTCGGTGGGGCGGGGCAGGTTGTCGCAGTAGTACTGGTAGACCACGCGCAGATCGACCCGGTAGTCGTAGCCGCGCGAGCCGCCGCCGAGCACGCCGTTGGTGAGCAGCGCCGCGTCGTAGGGGCCCCGCTTGTCGCCGTACATCTCCAGGGCCTTGGCCGCGACGTTGCCGCCCCAGGACTGTCCGTGCAGGAAGGTCCGCTCGGGCTCGCCGAACTCCGCCACGAACTGACGGCGCACGTTCTCCGTGTCGATCGCGCCCATCCGCGTCCCGTAGCCGCCGCGGCGGTACGAGGAGCCGGCCCACGCATAGCCCTCGTCGACCATGACCGACCAGCGGTCCAGGTCCTCGACGCTGCGCGCCGGGTCGGAGGCCTCGCCGAGGTCGGGGCCGCCGTGGGCGTGGACGACGAGGTCGCCGTTCCAGTCCTCGGGGACCGCGATCGCGTAGTACGCGCCGTTGGCGTCCTGGCCGGTGTAACAGGCGGCCCTGTCACCGATGTTCGCCGGGCAGGCGACCGGGTCGGACTGCCGCACCTCGGCCTGCGCCGGGCCGGCGACGGTCAGGGTGCCGGCGATCAGGCCCGCGGCGGCGGCCACCGCGGCGGTGCCGCGCCGCAGCCGCCCGCCTGTCGAAGGGGCTCCGGGGGTTCTCGGGGTCTGCAAAACAACGCTCCTGACCTCATGGGCGCGCCGTCGTCGCGCCGAGCGCTGTGATGCTAGGAACGGGACCGCTCTCGCTCCATGGGTCGGGCGATTGCGTTCATAGTGTGCGAACACGCGAGGGCCGGGGGGCAGCACGCCCCCCCGCCCCCATCATCCGCGGGTTCGGCTACTTCCCCGCGGTCGCCGCCCTCCCCCGCCCGGCCTTGGTGACCGCGCCCGCGTAGACCTTGCCGTCCTCGGTCATCAGGACGTTGATCAGACGGGTCTTGAAGACCGTGCCCGAGCCGAACTCACCGCTGACCTTGTCGCCGAAGGAATCGAGCAGCCCGGACACACCGGCGGGCATGTCCTTCATCTCCTCGGAGCCCGCGGCCGGCAGGCCCTTGCCGCCGGTGTCGAACGTGGCGATGGTGGTCCAGCCCTCGCCGATGACGTTCATGCCGCCGAAGTCGCCGGGGCCGCTGTCCTTCAGCCCGTCCTTCGGGCCGCCCTTCGGGCCGCCCTTGCCGAACTCCTTCTCCAGGTCCTTGAGGTCCTTCTCGACGTCCTTCGGGATCTCCCCCTCGGGCGCCTGCTTCTCCAGGTCCTCGCCCTCGGTGACCTTCGCGCCCTTCGGCAGCGCGAAGTTCGACGCAGCCGGCTTCGAGAAGTCGACCTTGGTGAAGCCCGCGTCGATGACGGGCTTGCCACCGTCGCTGGAGTTGAGCGAGAACTTCAGCGGTACGTAGGTGTCCGCGTCCACGTCGATCGTGATCGAGCTGATCGTCGAGCCGGACTGCTTGGGCTCGAGCTTCAGCTGGTACGCGTCCTGGCCTGCGATCCTCGACGTGCCGTCGACGGTGACCTTGGTGGTCGGGTCGACCGCCTCGAGCGCCTGCTCGGCCAGCTCCTTCGGGGTCGCGGTCGGCTCGGCCTCCTCGTGGCCCTCGCCCGCGTCGCCCTTCGTGTGCACGGCTTCCTTCGAGCCGCTGTCGTACGCCCAGACGTCGTCGCCGTTGTGGATCAGGCTGTAGTCGGAACCCTTGCCGAGGATCGTCAGCTTCTGCTTGTCGGGGCCGTCGGCGGCGACCTGCAGATTGTGGGTGCCGGTGGCGAGTTCGAGCAGCTTGCTCTGCGGGTCGGCGGTGGCTCCCTTGCCGTCCTTGCCGCCCTCGTCGGCCAGGCCGCCGAGGGAGTCGGCGAGACCGGCGAAGGAGGGCAGGCCCAGATCGGTGGTGATCTTCACGTTGCCGGAGAGCTGCTCGGTGTCCGAGGCGGCGATCTTCTCGATGAGCTCCTGCGCGCTGATCTTCGGCAGGTCCGGGTCACCGGAGCTCGCGAGCGCCGGGACAAGGCCGATGGTGGCGGCTGCGACGCCGGCCACGGCGATGGGCACGATGTAACGCGCCGCCTTGCGCCGGCCGTCGCGCAGGTCGTCGGCCTCGTCGCGTACAGGTGCCGGTTCGTAGGGTGCGTTGGGTGCCATGGGTGCCTTACCTCCGTGGTGCGGCGGGCGGATCACGTCGTCGTCTGTGCTTCTCCATACGACCAAATCGCCCGCCTGGAAGCGTCAGCCCCCGGACTCAACTCCATGTACTGCTGTGGGATGACATACGGGGGTGGCGCGCCCCTCCACCCGTAGGGGACGCGCCACCTGACCGTGCGTGATCAGCTCTGGATGAACACGTAGTCCGCCTTGTACGGGACCCCCACGATGTCGCCCTGCTCGCAGGAGCCGCCCGGGGCGACGCCGCCCACCGTGTTGAGGCGGAGGATCTCGGCGGTGTTCGCGAGCAGCCCGCGCCGGCTGCCGATCTGGTCGGCGTCGAGGTCGAGTTCGGGAATGTTGGTCTCGCCGTTCGGGGTCCTGGAGATCAGCTTGGCCTTGACCGCGCTGCCGTCCGGGGCGATCCACTGCGGCGTACCGGAGTTCGGCGCCACGAAGGAGTGGTCGATCCGGCCGGCGAGCACCGCCCGTACGTCCCGCTGCAGGAACGCGAGCTTGCCGTCCTCGCCCACCTTGCACTCGTAGATCTGCTTCCCCTTGACCACCGAGGCCTGGAAGTTGTTCAGGGCCTTGCGGAAGTCGAAGGGGTCGGTGACCTTGTGCAGCTGCCCGCGGACCGCCCCGCCCGGGAACTCGGCGGTGTGCAGATTCGCGTAGAAGCCACCGGGGCTGGACGTGAGCTCGTCCAGGAGGGCCTGGTCCCCGACGGTGACCGTGCCGGTGGCGCTGTGGCCCTTCGCGTACGACAGGAGCTTGGTGAAGTCGACCTTGATGCCGCCGTTGACTCCCTTGGCGCCCTGGTGGATGTGGAGCGCGGTCGGCTTGGCGGTGCCCCGCCACTTCACGGCGAAGGACACCTTGTCGCCGCTGACCTTCACGAACTGCAGGGCCGCGCCGTCCTTGTCACCGACGGCCTTGCCCTCGGCGTTCGGCACCTCGTTCGCGCCCTTCAGGCTCGCGGCGAGGATGGTGCCCTTGGCGGTGGTCACGCCCGGGCTGCCGTGCCGGCCCCCGTGGTCCGTGCCGTGCTGCACGCCGAGCGCCGAACCCGCCCTGTCCCGGCCTTCGTCGGAGCCGCTGTCCGCGACCGCCGGCAGGACCGCGACCGCCAGTGCGGCGGCCGCGACGGCGGCTGCGGAGCCGATCAGGATCGGACGACGGCTGCTGGTGAACGCACGCGTAGTACCCATGACGGAAATCCCCCGTATGCCGGCTGACACCCCCTGCGTCAGCTTCTGGGCATGAGTACGGAACGAGTCCTTGCTTGGACTCAATCCAGAAAAGTGACCTGCGTCACACGTGCGGGAGGAGCTCAGCCCGCCCGGTGCACCACCGCGTCGCACAGCTCCACGAGGGAAGCCTTGGCATCGCACTCGGGCAGCGGGGCGAGGGCGGCGCGGGCGTCCTCGGCGTAGCGCACGGTGTCGCGGCGGGCCTGCTCGAGCGCAGGGTGCACGCGCAGCCGGGCCAGGGCCTCGGCATGCCGGGCGTCGTCGGTGAGGTCACCGTCGAGCAGCTCGCACAGGGCGAGATCGTCGGGCCTGCCGTACAGGGCGGCCTGGGCGCGCAGGAGGAGGACCGGCAGGGTCGGGATGCCCTCGCGCAGATCGGTGCCGGGGGTCTTGCCCGACTCGTGCGAGTCCGAGGCGATGTCCAGGACGTCGTCCGCGAGCTGGAACGCGACACCGAGGCGCTCGCCGTACTGCGTGAGAACGTCCACGACCGTCTCGTCGGCGCCGGACATCATCGCGCCGAAGCGGCCGGAGACCGCGATCAGCGAACCGGTCTTGCCCGCGATCACATCGAGGTAGTGGTCGACCGGGTCACGGCCGTCGCGCGGGCCCGCGGTCTCCAGGATCTGGCCGGTGACCAGGCGCTCGAAGGCCTCGGCCTGGATCCGTACGGCCTCGGGGCCGAGGTCGGCCAGGATGTGCGAGGCGCGCGCGAAGAGGAAGTCGCCGGTGAGGACGGCGACGGAATTGCCCCAGCGGGTGTTGGCGCTGGGCACACCGCGGCGGACGTCCGCCTCGTCCATCACGTCGTCGTGGTACAGCGTCGCGAGATGCGTCAGCTCGACGACGACCGCGGACGGTACGACACCCGGCGCGTGCGGATCACCGAACTGCGCGGCGAGCATGACCAGGAGCGGCCGGAAGCGCTTGCCGCCGGCGCGTACGAGATGCTGCGCGGCCTCCGTGATGAACGGGACCTCGCTCTTGGTGGCCTCGAGGAGCCCCTCCTCGACAGCAGCCAACCCGGCCTGGACATCGGCTTCGAGGGCCTGGTCCCGCACGCTCAGCCCGAACGGCCCGACGACGGTCACGAGGGGTTCTCCTGTCTGCTGACGAACACAAGGTCGGTCACGCGGCACTCACACGGTCGATGACGCGGTTTGTCGATGTGTCGCTGCCATCACTCAAGTCAGCGTATCCGGTCGCGTTTCGATCACAGCGAGCGCCTGCCCGGTCGCAAGCGGCTCAAGCGACGGTCTTATAGCCGTTGGGGCGAAAGGCCCGAAGTAAAGGAGAGGTAAGGCTCGGCTTTAGTTCCCTTTGACCCTCCGTACTCGGGCGCAAAGCCGCTTGCGCTTCGGCGAGGACCGGCCGGCCGGCCGTCGCTCGGGCGAGTACCCACTCACGCTCAGGTGAAGAGCCGCTCCAGGACCACGGCGATGCCGTCCTCCTCGTTGGACGAAGTGATCTCGTCGGCCACGGCCTTGAGCTCCTCATGCGCGTTCGCCATCGCCACGCCGTAGCCGGCCCAGCGGAACATCGGGATGTCGTTGGGCATATCGCCGAACGCGATCGTCGACTGCGGCGCGATTCCCATCCGCTCGGCGGCGAGCGCGAGACCGGTCGACTTGGTGACGCCGACGGGCTGCAGCTCCACCGTGCCGGGCCCGGCCATCGTCACCGTGACCAGACCGGGCGGCGCGGGCCCGGGCGGGGCGGGGGGGGGCGGGGGGGGGGGGGGGGGGGGGGGGGGGGGGGGGGGGGG
>NZ_JAEIMH010000025.1:13344-35306 GCF_016464295.1 Streptomyces sp. N35
GCCGCACCCCCCCGGCGCGGGCCCCGGCCACCGCCCCCGTCACCACGCCCGCCGCGGCGGCCGGGGCCGCGGCGGCGAGCTCGTCGTCGGAGAGCGAGGCGTGGCGCATCAGGACCTTGTTGATCGGGTCCGCCCACAGTGCGGAACGGTTGGCGACGCGTACCGCGGGCAGCGTGGGGTGCGGCATCTCGTAACCCGGCTCCATGAGCATCAGGCCCTCCATGCCGTCCTGGTTCACCGCCGCGAAGACCTCGCCGACCTCGGCCTCGATCTTGCCGAGCGCCACATCGGCGAGCTCGCGGTTCAGGGTCAGGGAGCTGACCATTCGGTTCGCACCCGCGTCGTAGACCTGTGCACCCTGGCCGCAGACCGCGAGCCCCTGGTAGTCGAGCTCGAGCAGCAGATGCCGCACCTGGGGGACGGGCCGTCCGGTGACGACGATATGCCGGGCGCCGGTCGCGGTCGCCCTGGTGAGAGCGGTGCGCGAGCGCGGGGAGATGGTGTCGCCATGCCGGAGCAGGGTGCCGTCGAGGTCGGTGGCGATCAGTGTGTACGCGGATGGTCTTGCCATGGGCCCCAGGATACGGAGATACCAACAAACCAAGGAAAAGTGGACTTTGGCCAACGGGAGGACCTTGGTCCCCAGAGGTCCTCATAGACCCCAAGGGGCCCCGGGGGCACTCAGCTGCGGGGGCGAGCGCACTCAGCCCCAGGGCCACGGGCACGCACTGCCGCAGGGCCGGGCACGCACTGCCGCGAGCCCGGGCACACAGCGCCGCGAGCCCGGGCACACACCGTCGCAGCCCTCAGCACGCTCAGCCGCGAGGCCGGGCACACACTGCCGCATGGCCGCCCGGCACTTGTACGGTGTGGCCAACCTGCACATGGAAAGCGAGGCAGCGTCCCATGCCCGAGCCCACCCCGCTCGACCTTCCCGAGGGCGACCCCTTCGGCCCGCACAATCTGCCCTACGGCGTCTTCTCCCTGCCCACCGCGAGCGGAGAACCGCTGCGCAGGGTCGGCGTACGCCTCGGCGACCGCGTCCTGGACGCCGGTGCGGCCGCGCACGCCCTGGGCTCGCCGTATGCGTCGCTGCTCGCCCAGCCTTCACTGAACCCGCTGCTCGCCGCGGGCCGTCAGACCTGGCGGGACGTGCGCAGGGCGCTGACCGCGTGGGTGACGGTGCCCGCGCACCGCGAGGTCGTGGAACCGCTGCTCCACCCCCTGGACACGGTCGAGCTGCACCTCCCCTTCGAGGTCGCGGACTACGTCGACTTCTACGCGAGCGAGCACCACGCGACCAACCTGGGCCGGATGTTCCGCCCCGACGGCGACGCGCTGCTTCCCAACTGGAAGCACCTGCCGGTGGGTTACCACGGCCGGGCCGGCACCGTGGTGGTGTCCGGCACTGATGTGGTCCGCCCGAGCGGCCAGCGCAAGGCGCCCTCGGACGCGGCGCCGGGCTTCGGTCCGTCGGCCAAGATGGACATCGAGGCCGAGGTGGGCTTCGTGGTCGGCGCCCCCTCGCCGATGGGTTCCCCCGTCCCGCTGTCCTCCTTCCGCGATCATGTCTTCGGCCTCTGCCTGCTCAACGACTGGTCGGCCCGCGACATCCAGCCCTGGGAGTACGTGCCCCTCGGCCCGCACGTCGCGAAGTCCTTCGCCACCTCGGTGTCCGCGTGGATCACCCCGCTCGAAGCCCTTGACTCGGCGCGTGCCGCGCTGCCCGCCCGCGACGTACCGCTCCTTCCGTATCTGGACGACTCCGACGAGGAGGAGCCCGGCGGCTACGACCTGCGGATCACGGTCACCCTCAACGGCGAAGTGATCTCCGAACCCCCGTTCTCCGGCATGTACTGGTCCCCCGCCCAGATGCTCGCCCATATGACGGTCGGCGGCGCCTCGCTGCGCACCGGTGACCTGTACGGCTCGGGCACGGTCAGCGGCCCCGAACCGGGCCAGCGCGGCTCACTGATCGAGCTCACCTGGAACGGCACCCAGCCCCTCGAACTCCCCTCCGGCAAGCGCACGTTCCTCGAGGACGGCGACGAGGTCACGCTGACGGCCTGGGCGCCCGGTCCTGACGGCGTACGGGTGGGCCTGGGCGAGGTGACGGGCAAGGTGGTCGCCGGCTGAGGGCGGCCTGCGGCCAGCCCCTGATCGGGCCATCGACCCAGGCACCCGGTCCTCGCATCCCGGACCGGGTGCCTGCGGTCACTCGTCCGCAGGCGGCTCGTCCTCCTCCGCGGGCCGCGCACCGGCCACTGCGGACCACTCGGCCAGCACGCCGAGCACCGCTTCCCCGTACGTCGCCAGCTTCTTCTCGCCGACCCCGCTGATCCCACCGAGCTCGTCGATCGTGGACGGTGCGGTGAGGGTGATCTCCTTGAGCGTCGCGTCGGGGAAGACCACGTACGCCGGGACTCCCTGCTCCCGGGCCTGCGTCGCCCGCCAGGTCCGCAGCGTCTCGAAGAGCGGCAGCAGTTCCTCGGGAAGGTCGACGACCGCCTTGGACTTGCGCTCCCCCTTCGACGAGCCCTTGGCCGAGGGCGCCTTCTTGGGTTCCTTGCGCAGGGGCACCTCGCGCTGCCGGGCCAGGACCGCCCCGCTGTCCTCGGTCAGGACCAGCGTCCCGTACTCCCCCTCCACGGCGAGCAGCCGCTGCGCGAGCAACTGCCGCACCACGCCCCGCCATTCGGCCTCGGACAGCTCCTGACCGATACCGAAGACCGACAGCTGATCGTGGTCGAACTGGATGACCTTGGCCGTCTTGCGGCCGAGCAGGATGTCGACGATCTGCCCGGTGCCGAACTTCTGGCCGCGCTCGCGCTGCAGCCGTACGACCGCGGAGAGCACCTTCTGCGCGGCGACCGTGCCGTCCCAGGTCTCCGGGGGTGTCAGGCAGCTGTCGCAGTTGCCGCAGGCCGGACTCTCCTGCTGCTGCCCGAAGTACGCGAGGAGTTGGGCGCGCCGGCACTGGACCGTCTCGCAGAGCGCCAGCATCGCGTCCAGATGGGAGGCGGCCCTGCGCTGGAAGGCCAGGTCGCCCTCGCCGCTCTGGATCAGCTTGCGCTGCTGGACCACGTCCTGGAGTCCGTACGCCATCCAGGCCGTGGACGGGAGGCCGTCGCGGCCCGCGCGGCCGGTCTCCTGGTAGTAGCCCTCGACGGACTTCGGCAGGTCGAGGTGGGCGACGAAGCGGACGTCGGGCTTGTCGATGCCCATGCCGAAGGCAATGGTCGCGACGACGGTCAGGCCCTCCTCGCGCAGGAAGCGCGACTGGTGCAGGGCGCGGGTCCGTGCGTCCAGACCGGCGTGGTACGGGACCGCCGGAATGTCGTTGCGGCAGAGGAACTCGGCTGTCTTCTCCACCGAGTTGCGCGAGAGGCAGTAGACGATGCCCGCATCGCCGGCGTGCTCCTCCTTGAGGAAGCGCAGGAGCTGCTTCTTGGGGTCGTCCTTGGAGACGATCCGGTACTGGATGTTGGGCCGGTCGAAGCTCGCCTCGAAGTGGCGGGCGCCGTCCATGCCCAGGTTCTTGGTGATCTCCTGGTGGGTGGCGCGGGTCGCGGTCGCGGTCAGGGCGATGCGCGGGACGTCCGGCCAGCGTTCACCCAGGAGGGAGAGGGCCAGATAGTCGGGGCGGAAGTCGTGGCCCCACTGGGCGACGCAGTGGGCCTCGTCGATCGCGAAGACGGAGATCTTGCCGCGGGAGAGCAGATCGAGGGTGGATTCGAGGCGGAGGCGCTCGGGGGCGAGGTAGAGCAGGTCGAGCTCGCCGGACACGAACTCGGCCTCGACCAGGCGCTGTTCGTCGTAGTCCTGCGTGGAGTTGATGAATCCCGCGCGGACGCCGAGGGCACGCAGGGCGTCGACCTGGTCCTGCATCAGGGCGATCAGCGGGGAGATCACGACGCCGGTGCCCGGCCTGACGAGGGACGGGATCTGGTAGCAGAGCGACTTTCCGGCGCCGGTCGGCATGAGCACGACGGCGTCGCCGCCGGCGGCCACGTGCTCGATGGCGGCTTCCTGGTCGCCGCGGAAGGTGTCGTATCCGAAGGCGCGGGTCAGCGTGCGGAGGGCTTCGGTTTCTGTGTCGGTGTGCTCGACCAGCGTCAGGCTGACCTCTTCCATCACTGCGGTCCCGTCCATCGTCGTGTCCCCCCGTGTGCCCTCGGTCGCGTTTCGACCTCGTCCCTCACGATAGGGGTCTGCGCCGGCACCTCCGGAGTTATCCACAGGCCTGTGGACGGCGCCGTCCGTCTCGGCGTGCTCCGCCGCTCCGCGGCGGGGTGGCGTGCCCCTTCCGCGGGGGCTCCGCCCCCTGCACCCCCGCACCTCACGCTGCCGGAAAACCGACCGCCCGGCACCCCAACGGGCGCCGGGCGGTCAGGCCGGACCACACAGCTCAGCGGACGAAGACGCTCGCCTGATTGGCCAGGTCCAGGAAGTACTGCGGGGCGACGCCGAGGACCAGCGTGACCGCCACGCCGACGCCGATCGCCGTCATGGTGAGCGGCGAGGGGACCGCCACCGTCGGACCCTCCGGCTTGGGCTCGCTGAAGAACATCAGGACGATCACGCGAATGTAGAAGAACGCCGCGATGGCCGACGAGATGACGCCGACGACGACCAGCGCGCCCGCGCCGCCCTCCGCCGCCGCCTTGAACACCGCGAACTTGCCCGCGAAGCCCGACGTCAGCGGAATACCCGCGAAGGCGAGCAGGAAGACCGCGAAGACCGCCGCCACCAGCGGCGAACGACGGCCGAGGCCCGCCCACTTGGACAGGTGCGTCGCCTCGCCGCCCGCGTCCCGCACCAGCGTGACCACGGCGAACGCGCCGATCGTCACGAAGGAGTAGGCACCCAGGTAGAAGAGGACCGACGAGATGCCGTCGGGCGTCGTGGCGATGACACCGGCCAGGATGAAGCCCGCGTGCGCGATCGACGAGTACGCGAGCAGCCGCTTGATGTCCGTCTGCGTGATCGCGACGATCGCGCCGAGCAGCATCGTGGCGATCGCCACGCCCCACATGACCGGCCGCCAGTCCCAGCGCAGCCCCGGAAGCACCACGTACAGCAGACGCAGCAGCGCGCCGAACGCCGCGACCTTCGTGGCCGCCGCCATGAAGCCGGTGACCGGGGTCGGGGCGCCCTGGTAGACGTCCGGGGTCCACATGTGGAACGGGACGGCGCCGACCTTGAAGAGCAGACCCATCAGGATCAGCGCGGCGCCGACCAGGAGCAGCGCGTCGTTGCCCATCGTGCCGGCGAGCGCCGGGTTCACGTTCTGCACCGTGCCGTCGACGACGTCCGCGATTCCGGCGTACGAGACCGTGCCCGCGTATCCGTAGAGGAGCGCGATGCCGAAGAGCAGGAACGCGGAGGAGAACGCGCCGAGCAGGAAGTACTTGACCGCCGCTTCCTGCGACATGAGCCGCTTGCGGCGGGCCAGGGCGCAGAGCAGGTACAGCGGCAGCGAGAAGACTTCCAGCGCGATGAAGAGCGTCAGGAGGTCGTTCGCCGAGGGGAAGACCAGCATGCCGCCGATCGCGAACAGCGCGAGCGGGAACACCTCGGTGGTGGTGAACCCGGCCCGTACCGCGGCCTGTTCACTGTCGCTGCCCGGGACGGACGCGGCCTGGGCCGCGAACGAGTCGACGCGGTTGCCGTGCGCCTCCGGGTCGAGCCTGCGCTCGGCGAAGGTGAAGATCGCCACCAGACCGGACAGCAGGATCGTGCCCTGCAGGAACAGGGCGGGCCCGTCGACGGCGAGCGCCCCCATGGCCACGATGCCCGACTCGGTGGTGCCGTGCCCGCCGGCCGCGAGCGCCACCACCGCGGCGAACGCGGCGACGAGCGCGACCACCGACAGGAAGACCTGTACGTAATAGCGGGCCACCCGCGGCACGAACGCCTCGACCAGGATGCCGAGGATCGCGGCGCCGATCACGATCAGCGTGGGAGCGATCAGGCTGTACTCGATCTGCGGAGAGTCGATCTTGGTGACCGGCTCCGCCGCGGTGGCCCAGAGGCCATTGGTTGTCCACAGGCTGTGGACGGCTGTTGCGCTCACTTGGCCGCCACCTCCGGCTCGGGGTCATGCTGCTTTACGTCGGAGAGCGTGTGCTTGACCGCCGGGTCGACCAGTTCGGTGACCGGCTTCGGGTACACGCCGAGGAAGACAAGGAGAACGATCAGCGGTCCCACGACGAGGAGTTCGCGCAGCTTGAGGTCGGGCATCTTGGCGACTTCGAGCTTGACCGGGCCTGTCATCGTCCGCTGGTACAGGACGAGGGAGTACAGCGCGCCGAGCACGATGCCGAAGGTCGCGATGATGCCGATGACCGGGTAGCGCGCGAACGTGCCGACCAGGACCAGGAATTCGCTGACGAACGGGGCGAGCCCCGGCAGCGACAGCGTGGCGAGCGAGCCGATCAGGAAGGTGCCGGCCAGGACCGGCGCCACCTTCTGCACCCCGCCGTAGTCCGCGATGAGCCGCGAGCCGCGCCGGGAGATGAGGAACCCGGCGACGAGCATCAACGCGGCCGTGGAAATACCGTGGTTGACCATGTAGAGCGTCGCGCCGGACTGGCCCTGGCTGGTCATCGCGAAGATGCCCATGATGATGAACCCGAAGTGCGAGATCGACGCGTACGCGACCAGGCGCTTGATGTCCCGCTGGCCGACCGCGAGCAGCGCCCCGTACACGATGGAGATCAGCGCCAGGACGAGGATGACCGGGGTCGCCCACTCCGAGGCGTTCGGGAAGAGCTGGAGGCAGAAGCGGAGCATCGCGAAGGTGCCGACCTTGTCGACCACCGCCGTGATGAGCACCGCGACCGGGGCCGTGGCCTCGCCCATCGCGTTCGGCAGCCAGGTGTGCAGCGGCCACAGCGGGGCCTTCACCGCGAAGGCGAAGAAGAAGCCGAGGAAGAGCAGGCGCTCGGTGTTCGTCGCCATCTCCAGCTCGCCGGCCGCGCGCATCTCGGCGATCTCGCTCAGCGAGAAGGTGCCGGCGACCACGTACAGACCGATGACCGCGGCCAGCATGATCAGGCCGCCGACCAGGTTGTAGAGCAGGAACTTCACGGCCGCGTACGACCGTTGGGCGGCCGCCTTCTCGTCCGAGCCCGCGTGCGCGCGGTCGCCGAAGCCGCCGATGAGGAAGTACATCGGGATGAGCATGGCTTCGAACAGGATGTAGAAGAGGAAGACGTCGGTGGCCTCGAAGGAGAGGATCACCATCGCCTCGACCATGAGGATCAGGGCGAAGAAGCCCTGGGTCGGGCGCCAGCGTGTGTTCCCGGTCTCCTGCGGGTCCGCGTCGTGCCAGCCCGCCACGATGATGAACGGGATCAGCAGCGCGGTCAGCCCGATGAGGGCCACCCCGATGCCGTCCACGCCCAGTTCGTAGCGGACCCCGAAGTCGGCGATCCAGGAGTGCGATTCGGTCAGCTGGTAACGGTCGGCGCCGGAGCCGGTGTTGAACCGGATCCCGACGATCACCGCGAGCGCCAGCGTCACAAGCGAGAAGAACAGCGCGAGCCATTTGGCCGCGGTGCGCTTGGCGGCGGGTACGGCGGCGGTGGCGATCGCACCGAGCGCCGGCACCGCTGCCGTCAATGTCAGAAGAGGAAAGGACATCGGATCAGACCGCCCTCATCAGCAGGGTCGCGGCGACGAGTACCGCCGTACCGCCCAACATCGAGACCGCGTAACTGCGGGCGTAGCCGTTCTGCAGCTTGCGCAGCCGGCCGGAGAGCCCGCCGAAGCCCGCCGCCGTGCCGTTGACGACGCCGTCCACCAGGGTGTGGTCGACGTACACCAGCGAGCGCGTGAGGTGCTCGCCGCCGCGGACCAGGACCACGTGGTTGAAGTCGTCCTGGAGCAGGTCGCGGCGGGCGGCCCGGGTGAGCACCGAACCTCGCGGGGCGGTGACCGGGACCGGGCGCTTGCCGTACATGAACCAGGCGATGGCGACACCGATCAGGAGGACCACGACCGTCGAGGCCGTGATCGCCGGGACGCTGATCACCGGGTGCGGGTGCTCGAAGCTCGTGACCGGCTCCAGCCAGTGCACGAACGACTCGTTGAGCGAGAACAGACCGCCCGCGAAGACCGAGCCGAAGGCGAGCACGATCATCGGGATCGTCATCGACTTGGGCGACTCGTGCGGGTGGGGCTCGTGGCCCTCCGCGTCGGGCTGCCAGCGCTTCTCACCGAAGAAGGTCATCAGCATCACGCGGGTCATGTAGAACGCGGTGATGCCCGCGCCGAGCAGGGCCACGCCGCCGAAGATCCAGCCGCGGATCCCGTCGTCGTACGCGAAGGCCGCCTCGATGATCTTGTCCTTGGACCAGAAGCCCGACAGACCCGGGAAGCCGATGATCGCGAGGTAGCCGAGCCCGAAGGTCGCGAAGGTGACCGGCATGTACTTGCGCAGGCCGCCGTACTTGCGCATGTCGACCTCGTCGTTCATGCCGTGCATGACCGAACCGGCACCGAGGAAGAGCCCGGCCTTGAAGAAGCCGTGCGTCACCAGGTGCATGATCGCGAAGGCGTAGCCGATCGGGCCGAGGCCGGCCGCGAGGATCATGTAGCCGATCTGCGACATCGTCGAGCCCGCCAAGGCCTTCTTGATGTCGTCCTTGGCGCAACCGACGATCGCACCGAAGAGCAGCGTGACCGCACCCACGATGACCACGGCGAGTTGGGCGTTCGGGGCGCCGTTGAAGATCGCGCCGGACCGGGTGATCAGGTAGACGCCCGCGGTCACCATGGTCGCGGCGTGGATGAGGGCCGAGACCGGGGTCGGGCCCTCCATCGCGTCCCCGAGCCAGGACTGCAGCGGCACCTGGGCCGACTTGCCGCACGCGGCGAGCAGCAACATCAGGCCGATGGCCGTCAGCTTGCCCTCGCTGGTCTCACCGGTGGCCGCGAGTACGTCGCCGAAGGCGAAGGTCCCGAACGTGGTGAACATCAGCATGATCGCGATGGACAGGCCCATGTCGCCGACGCGGTTGACCAGGAAGGCCTTCTTGGCCGCGGTGGCCGCGCTGGGCTTGTGCTGCCAGAACCCGATGAGCAGGTACGACGCCAGACCGACGCCCTCCCAGCCCACGTACAGGAGCAGGTAGTTGTCGGCGATGACGAGGATCAGCATCGCCGCGAGGAACAGGTTCAGATAGCCGAAGAAGCGGCGCCGCCGCTCGTCGTGCTCCATGTAGCCGATCGAGTAGATGTGGATCAAAGAGCCCACACCGGTGATCAGGAGCACGAAGGTCATCGACAACTGGTCGAGCTGGAAGGCCACATCGGCCTGGAAGCCGCCGACCGGGATCCAGCTGAACAGATGCTGGTGCATCGCCCGGTCCTCGCCGTCGCGGCCGAGCATGTCCAGGAACAGCACGACACCGACGACGAACGAGCCGAGCGCGAGCAGCGTGCCGAGCCAGTGGCCGGTGCGGTCGAGCCGGCGCCCGCCGCACAGCAGGACCACCGCTCCGAGCAGAGGCGCCGCGACGAGCAGCGCAATCAAGTTCTCCACGATTCAGCGACCCCTTTAGAGCTTCATCAGGCTGGCGTCGTCGACCGAGGCCGAGTGGCGGGAGCGGAACAGGGACACGATGATCGCGAGCCCGACCACGACCTCGGCGGCGGCGACGACCATCGTGAAGAACGCGATGATCTGGCCGTCGAGATTGCCGTGCATCCGCGAGAAGGCCACGAACGCGAGGTTGCAGGCATTGAGCATGAGCTCGATGCACATGAACACAACGATCGCGTTCCGCCTGATCAGCACCCCTGTGGCGCCGATCGCGAACAACAGGGCGGCGAGATAGAGGTAGTTGACGGGGTTCACTTCGCGGCCTCCTCTTCCCGGTCGTTGTCCCTGCCGAGCCGCTCCGCGGAGCGCTGCTCGAGGGCCGCCAGGTCCTTCAGCGCCTCGCTGGACACATCACGGATCTGGCCGCGGTCCCGCAGCGTCCTCATCACCGTGAGCTCGGACGGGGTGCCGTCGGGCAGCAGACCGGCGATGTCCACCGCGTTGTGCCGGGCGTAGACACCGGGCGCCGGCAGCGGCGGCAGGTGCTTGCCCTCGCGTACGCGCCGCTCGGCCATCTCCCGCTGGTTGAGGGCGCGTTCGGTGCGCTCGCGGTGCGTGAGCACCATGGCGCCGACGGCCGCGGTGATGAGCAGGGCGCCGGTGATCTCGAAGGCGAACACGTACTTGGTGAAGATCAGGGCCGCGAGGCCCTCGACGTTCCCGCCCGCGTTCGCCGCGCCGAGCCCGTTGAACTCGGTGATCGCGGCATTTCCGATCCCGGCCACGAGCAGCACCGCGAAGCCGAGGCCGCACAGGGCCGCGAGCCAACGCTGGCCCTTGATGGTCTCCTTCAGGGAGTCGGCCGCGGTGACACCGACGAGCATGACCACGAAGAGGAAGAGCATCATGATCGCGCCGGTGTAGACGACGACCTGGACGATGCCCAGGAAGTACGCCCCGTTGGCGAGGTAGAAGACCGCCAGGATGATCATGGTCCCGGCCAGGCACAGCGCGCTGTGCACGGCCTTCTTCATCAGGATCGTGCACAGCGCGCCGATCACGGCGACGGTGCCGAGCACCCAGAACTGGAAGGCCTCACCGGTGGAGGTGGTGTAGGCGGCGAGCGCGCTCACGCCTCCACCCCCTCTTCCCGCGGTACCTCGCCCTTGGAGACCGCGACCTGCTGAACCGTCCCGGGCGCCGCCCCGGTCACCAGACCGCGGTAGTAGTCGCTCTCGTCCATCCCGGGGTAGATCGCGTGCGGGCTGTCGACCATGGTGTCTTCGAGCCCGGCGAGCAACTGCTCCTTGGTGTAAATGAGGTTCGCGCGGCTGGAGTCCGCCAGCTCGAACTCATTCGTCATCGTCAACGCCCGCGTCGGACAGGCCTCGATGCACAGCCCGCACAGAATGCAGCGCGCGTAATTGATCTGGTAGACGCGGCCGTACCGCTCACCCGGCGAGTAGCGCTCCTCCTCGGTGTTGTCCGCGCCCTCCACGTAAATGGCATCGGCGGGACAGGCCCAGGCGCACAACTCGCAGCCGACGCACTTCTCGAGTCCGTCGGGGTGCCGGTTGAGCTGGTGCCGGCCGTGGAAGCGCGGCGCCGTGGTCTTCTGCTGCTCCGGGTACTGCTCCGTGAGCCGCTTCTTGAACATGGCCTTGAAGGTCACGGCGAATCCGGCCACAGGGTTCTGGAACCCCTGTGCCGTGTCCTTGCCTTCGACCGGTTCCGCGGGCCCGGCGGCCTGCGAAGGCAGCCCGGCGGCCCCGGTGGGCTCGATGGACTTCCCAGTTTCCTCAGACACCGTCAGCCTCCTTTCCGTCACTCCCAGTGTCAGCGCCACCACTGACAACCAACTCCCGCTCCTGGCGCGACCGTCGGCGCGGCACGGGCGGCAGGCTCTGACCCGGCTTCGGCGGTACGGGGAAGCCGCCGGCCATCGGGTCGAAGACCTCCGGAGCCTGCTTGAGCTCCGTGTCCTTCTCCTTGCCGCGGAACATGTCCACCACGAAGGACAGCAGGAGCAGCGCGATGACACCGCCGGCCACGTACATCACGATCTCGGCGAAGTCGTAGTTCTCGTTGCGCAGTGTGCGCACCGTCGCGACGAGCATCAGCCAGACCACGGAGACCGGGATGAGCACCTTCCAGCCGAGTTTCATCAGCTGGTCGTAGCGCACCCGCGGGAGCGTGCCGCGCAGCCAGATGAAGAAGAACAACAGCAGCTGGACCTTGACGATGAACCAGAGCATCGGCCACCAGCCGTAGTTGGCGCCCTCCCAGAAGGTGCTGATCGGGTACGGGGCCCGCCAGCCGCCCAGGAAGAGGGTGGTCGCGACCGCCGAGACCGTCACCATGTTCACGTATTCGGCGAGCATGAAGAGCGCGAACTTGATCGACGAGTACTCGGTGTTGAAGCCGCCGACCAGGTCGCCCTCGGACTCCGGCATGTCGAACGGAGCGCGGTTGGTCTCACCGACCATGGTCACGATGTACAGCAGGAACGACACCGGAAGGAGCAGGATGTACCAGCGGTCCCCCTGCGCCTCCACGATCGTCGAGGTCGACATCGAGCCCGAGTAGAGGAAGACCGAGGCGAACGCGGCGCCCATCGCGATCTCGTACGAGATCATCTGGGCGCAGGAGCGCAGACCGCCGAGCAGCGGGTACGTGGAGCCGGACGACCAGCCCGCGAGCACGATGCCGTAGATGCCGACCGAGGCGACCGCGAGGATGTAGAGCATCGCGATCGGCAGGTCGGTGAGCTGCATCGTGGTGCGCTGACCGAAGATCGACACCTGGTTGTCGGCGGGCCCGAAGGGGATCACCGCGATCGCCATGAAGGCCGGGATGGCCGCGACGATCGGCGCCAGGACGTAGACGACCTTGTCGGCCCGCTTGACGATGACGTCTTCCTTGAGCATCAGCTTGATGCCGTCCGCGAGGGACTGCAGCAGTCCCCACGGACCGTGGCGGTTGGGGCCGATGCGCAGCTGCATCCAGGCGACGACCTTGCGCTCCCACACGATGGAGAACAGCACGGTCAGCATCAGGAACGCGAAGCAGAAGACCGCCTTGATGGCCACGAGCCACCACGGGTCGGTGCCGAACATCGACAGGTCTTCCGCGGCGAGAGTCACTGCAGGGCTCATGCCTCCACCTCCGCGACGTCCGAAGTGCCCGTGGCCGGGCCGATCTTGACCAGCTCGCCCGGGTGGGCCCCGGTGTCGGAGGCGACTCCGCCGCCGGCCGAGTTCAGCGGGAGCCAGACCACGCGGTCGGGCATCTCGGTGACCTGCAGCGGCAGTCGTACGGAGCCGGCGGGCCCGGTCACGGCGAGCTCGTCGCCGTCCTTGACCCCGGCCTCGGCGGCCGTGGCGGCGGAGACCCGGGCGACGGCCGCGTGCCGCGTACCGGCCAGCGCCTCGTCGCCCTCCTGGAGCCTGCCCTGGTCGAGCAGCAGCCGGTGTCCCGCGAGCACCGCCTCGCCGGAGGCCGGCCGGGGCAACTGCCCCGCGGTCTCCAGCGGTTCGGTGGCGCGCGGACCGTCCCAGGCGCCGAGCCGGCCCAGCTCACGGTGGATGGACGTGTTGTCCGGCAGCGCGAGGTGGACGTCCATGGCGTCCGCGAGCATGTGCAGCACGCGGGCGTCGGTGGGCGACAGGGCGCGGGTCATGTGGTCGGGCTTCAGGGCCGCTTCGAACGGCCGCGCCCGGCCTTCCCAGTTGAGGAAGGTCCCCGCCTTCTCGGCCACTGCGGCGACCGGCAGGACGACATCCGCGACCGCCGTGACCTCACTCGGCCGCAGTTCGAGCGAGACCACGAAGGCCGCGCTCAGCGCTTCACGCGCCCGCGCCGGGTCCGGCAGGTCGGCGACCTCGACGCCCGCGACGACCAGAGCGCCGAGTTCGCCGGTCGCGGCGGCCTCGATCATCTGGCCGGTGTCCCGGCCGTAGCGGTGCGGGAGTTCGGCCACGCCCCAGGCGACGGCCACCTCCTCGCGCGCCCGCGGATCGGTCGCGGGGCGACCGGCCGGAAGGAGCGAGGGCAGCGCGCCCGCCTCGATGGCGCCGCGCTCACCCGCCCTGCGGGGGATCCACAGGAGCTGGGCGCCGATCGCGGTGGCCGCCCGCATCGCCGCGGTCAGCGCGCCCGCGACGGACGCGAGCCGCTCACCGACGATGATCACGGAGCCTGCGCCGCGCAGCGCCTCGGCCGCCCTCGCGCCCTCTCCTTCGAGCCCGACGCCGGAGGCGAGCGCGTCCAGCCACTCGGTCTCGGTGCCGGGAGCGGCGGGAAGCAGCGTGCCGCCGGCCTTCTCCAGACCGCGGGTCCTGTAGGGGGCCAGCGCGAAGGTCTGCTGCTTGGACTGCCGCCAGGCCTTGCGCAGCTTCAGGAAGACGCCGGGCGCCTCCTCCTCGGCCTCGATGCCGACGAGCAGGACCGCGGGCGCCTTCTCCAGCTTCGTGTACGTGACTCCGTTGCCGTCGAGGTCACGGCCGCGTCCGGCCACCGCGGCGGCCAGGAAGTCGGCCTCCTCGGAGGAGTGCACGCGGGCGCGGAAGTCGACGTCGTTGGTGTCGAGGGCGACCCGCGCGAACTTGCTGTACGCGTACGCGTCCTCGGCGGTCAGCCGGCCGCCGGCGAGCACACCGGCCCGGCCGCGAGCGGCGAGCAGCCCTTGCGCCGCTGCCTCCAGAGCCTCGGGCCAGGACGCGGGCTCCAGCTCGCCCGACTCTCCCCGTACAAGAGGAGTCGTGAGCCGGTCGCGCTGCTGCGCGTACCGGAACCCGAACCGCCCCTTGTCACAGATCCACTCCTCGTTGACCTCGGGGTCCTCGGCGGCGAGCCGCCGCATGACCTTGCCGCGCCGGTGATCGGTGCGGGTCGCGCAGCCGCCCGCGCAGTGCTCGCAGACCGACGGCGAGGAGACCAGGTCGAAGGGGCGCGAGCGGAAGCGGTACGCGGCCGAAGTCAGCGCGCCCACCGGGCAGATCTGGATGGTGTTCCCGGAGAAGTACGACTCGAAGGGGTCGCCCTCACCGGTGCCGACCTGCTGCAGCGCCCCGCGCTCGATCAGCTCGATCATCGGGTCGCCCGCGACCTGGTTCGAGAACCGGGTGCAGCGGGCGCAGAGCACACAGCGCTCGCGGTCGAGAAGGACCTGTGTCGAGATCGGCACCGGCTTCTCGTACGTGCGCTTCTGACCCTCGAAGCGCGAGTCCGACTGGCCGTGCGACATCGCCTGGTTCTGCAGCGGGCACTCGCCGCCCTTGTCGCAGACCGGACAGTCGAGGGGGTGGTTGATGAGCAGGAGCTCCATCACACCCTTCTGCGCCTTCTCCGCGGCCGGCGAGGTGAGGTGCGTCTTGACGACCATGCCGTCGGTGCAGGTGATGGTGCAGGAGGCCATCGGCTTGCGCTGGCCCTCGACCTCGACGATGCACTGCCGGCAGGCACCCGCCGGGTCGAGCAGCGGGTGGTCGCAGAAGCGCGGGATCTCGATGCCGAGCTGTTCGGCGGCCCGGATCACCAACGTCCCCTTGGGGACGCTGAGTTCCACGCCGTCGATGGTCAGCGAGACCAGGTCTTCCGGCGGGACCGCCGCCTCTCCGCCCCCGGAGGGAGCGTTGGTCGTGACGGTCATGCGTTCACCTCCGCGCTTGAAGCGTGCTTGTCGGCCCAGAGAGTCGACCGGGAGGGGTCGAAGGGGCAGCCCTTGCCGGTGATGTGCTGCTCGTACTCCTCGCGGAAGTACTTGAGCGAGGAGAAGATCGGCGAGGCGGCGCCGTCGCCGAGGGCGCAGAAGGACTTGCCGTTGATGTTGTCGGCGATGTCGTTCAGCTTGTCGAGGTCGGCCATCACGCCCTTGCCGTCCTCGATGTCACGGAGCAACTGGACCAGCCAGTACGTCCCTTCGCGGCACGGTGTGCACTTGCCGCAGGACTCATGGGCGTAGAACTCGGTCCAGCGCGTGACCGCCCGTACGACACAGGTGGTCTCGTCGAAGCACTGCAGCGCCTTGGTGCCGAGCATCGAACCCGCGGCGCCCACACCCTCGTAGTCCAGCGGGACGTCGAGGTGCTCGTCGGTGAACATCGGGGTCGAACTGCCGCCCGGCGTCCAGAACTTGAGCCGGTGGCCGGGACGCATCCCGCCGCTCATGTCGAGCAGCTGGCGCAGCGTGATCCCGAGCGGTGCCTCGTACTGGCCGGGCGAGACGACATGGCCGCTGAGCGAGTACAGCGTGAAGCCCGGGGACTTCTCGCTGCCCATCGACTTGAACCAGTCCTTGCCCTTGTTCAGGATCGCGGGAACAGACGCGATGGACTCCACGTTGTTCACCACAGTGGGGCACGCGTAAAGGCCCGCGACCGCAGGGAAGGGCGGACGCAGGCGGGGCTGGCCACGGCGGCCTTCGAGCGAGTCGAGGAGCGCGGTCTCCTCACCACAGATGTACGCGCCGGCGCCGGCGTGCACGGTGATGTCGAGGTTCAGTCCGCTGCCCAGGATGTTCTCGCCGAGGTAGCCGGCTTCGTATGCCTCGCGTACGGCCTCGTGCAACCGCCGCAGTACGGGGACGACTTCGCCGCGCAGGTAGATGAACGCGTGGTTCGACCTGATCGCGTAACACGCGATGATCATGCCCTCGATCAGGCTGTGCGGATTGGCGAAGAGCAGCGGGATGTCCTTGCAGGTCCCCGGCTCGGACTCGTCCGCGTTCACCACCAGGTAGTGCGGCTTGCCGTCTCCCTGCGGGATGAACTGCCACTTCATGCCCGTCGGGAAGCCCGCGCCACCACGTCCGCGCAGACCCGAGTCCTTGACGTACGCGATGAGGTCGTCGGGCGTCATGGCGAGGGCCTTGCGCAGGCCCTCGTATCCCTCGTGCCTCTTGTACGTCTCCAGGGTCCAGGGCTTCTCCTCGTCCCAGAACGCGGAGAGGACCGGGGCCAGGAGCTTCTCGGGGCTGGTCTCGTGGTTGATCTCGGTGGCCAAGGTCATCACTCCCCCTCCTCGGCGGTGGGGCCTGCCGGGTGGTCCGGGTCGGAGGCCGACGTCTGCTGCGGTGCGTCGTGCGACGACAGGTGCTCGGAGGCGGCATCCCCCTGCGGGGCCTCGCCGCGCGGGTGCACCACACGGGCGGGGACCGCCTCGCCCTTGGCGAGCCGCAGACCGATCAGGGAAGCGGGCCCGGCGCCGCCGGATTCGTCCACCGCGCCTTCGCGCTCGTCCGGGAAGCCGGCCAGGATCCGCGCGGTCTCCTTGAAGGTGCACAGGCGCGCACCGCGCGTGGGCTGGACCTCGCGTCCGGCCCGCAGGTCGTCGACCAACTGCCGTGCGCTGCCCGGGGTCTGGTTGTCGAAGAACTCCCAGTTCACCATCACCACGGGGGCGAAGTCGCAGGCCGCGTTGCACTCGATGTGCTCGAGGGTGACCTTGCCGTCCTCGGTGGTCTCGTTGTTGCCGACCCCCAGGTGCTGCTTCAGGTCCTCGAAGATGGCGTCGCCGCCCATGACGGCGCACAGCGTGTTGGTGCAGACGCCGACCTGGTAGTCACCGGACGGCTTGCGCCGGTACATCGTGTAGAAGGTCGCGACGGCCGTGACCTCGGCGGTCGTCAGACCGAGTACATCGGCGCAGAACTGCATGCCGGTCCGGGTGACGTGCCCCTCCTCGGACTGCACGAGGTGAAGCAGCGGAAGCAGCGCCGAGCGCGAGTCCGGGTAACGGGCGATCACCTCCTTGGCATCCGCTTCGAGCCGGGCACGGACGTCGGCCGGGTAGTCGGGGGCCGGCAGCTGGGGCATGCCCAGGCTGACGCCCTCTTGAGAAGTGGTCACCGGTCGACGCCTCCCATCACGGGGTCGATGGACGCGACGGCGACGATGACGTCGGCGACCTGCCCGCCCTCGCACATCGCCGCCATGGCCTGCAGATTGGTGAAGGACGGGTCGCGGAAGTGGACCCGGTAGGGACGGGTGCCGCCGTCGGAGACGACATGCGCGCCGAGCTCGCCCTTGGGCGATTCGACGGCCGCGTACGCCTGGCCGGGCGGGACCCGGAAGCCCTCGGTCACCAGCTTGAAGTGGTGGATCAGGGCCTCCATGGAGGTGCCCATGATGTTCTTGATGTGGTCCAGCGAGTTGCCGAGTCCGTCCGGGCCGAGCGCGAGCTGCGCGGGCCAGGCGATCTTCTTGTCGGCGACCATGACCGGGTCCTTGCCACCGGGCCGGAGCCGGTCCAGGCACTGCTCGACGATCCGCAGCGACTGCCGCATCTCCTCGAGCCGGATCAGGAACCGGCCGTACGAGTCGCAGGTCTCGGAGGTCGGGACCTCGAAGTCGTACGTCTCGTAGCCGCAGTACGGGTCGGTCTTGCGCAGGTCGTGCGGCAGACCGGCCGAGCGCAGGATCGGCCCCGTGGCCCCGAGGGCCATGCAGCCCGCGAGGTCGAGGTAACCGACGTCCTGCATACGGGCCTTGAAGATCGGGTTCCCGGTGGCGAGCTTGTCGTACTCGGGAAGGTTCTTCTTCATGGTCTTCACGAACTCGCGCAGCTGGTCCACCGCGCCCGGCGGCAGATCCTGGGCGAGACCGCCCGGCCGGATGTACGCGTGGTTCATGCGGAGCCCGGTGATCAACTCGTAGAGGTCCAGGATCAGTTCGCGGTCCCGGAACCCGTAGATCATGATCGTGGTCGCGCCGAGCTCCATACCGCCGGTGGCGATGCAGACCAGGTGCGAGGAGAGCCGGTTCAGCTCCATGAGCAGGACGCGGATGACGCTCGCGCGGTCCGGGATCTGGTCCTCGATACCGAGCAGCTTCTCCACGCCCAGGCAGTACGCCGTCTCGTTGAAGAACGGCGTCAGGTAGTCCATGCGCGTGACGAAGGTGGTGCCCTGCGTCCAGGTCCGGTACTCGAGGTTCTTCTCGATGCCGGTGTGCAGATAGCCGATGCCGCAGCGGGCCTCGGTGACCGTCTCGCCGTCGATCTCCAGGATCAGGCGGAGCACGCCGTGCGTGGACGGGTGCTGCGGGCCCATGTTGACGATGATGCGCTCGTCGTCGGACTTGGCCGCGGCCTGCGCGATCTCGTCCCAGTCGCCGCCGGTGACTGTATATACAGTCCCCTCGGTGGTCGCACGGGCGGAAGCGTGTGAAGTAGACATCAGCTGTACGACCTCCGCTGGTCCGGAGCCGGGATCTGGGCGCCCTTGTACTCGACGGCGATACCGCCGAGCGGATAGTCCTTGCGCTGCGGGAAGCCCTGCCAGTCGTCCGGCATCATGATCCGCGTCAGCGCCGGGTGACCGTCGAAGATCAGCCCGAAGAAGTCGTACGTCTCACGCTCGTGCCAGTCGTTGGTCGGATAGAGGCCGACCAGGGACGGAACATGCGGATCACTGTCGGGAGCGCTGACCTCGAGCCGGATCAGGCGGCCGTGCGTGAGCGAGCGCAGGTGGTACACCGCGTGCAGCTCACGGCCCTTGTCCTCCAGGTAGTGCACACCGGAGACACCCGTGCAGAGCTCGAAGCGCAGCGCCGGGTCGTCGCGCAGGGTCCGTGCGACCTGGAGCAGGTGCTCGCGTGCGACATGGAAGGTGAGCTCGCCGCGGTCGACGACCGTCTTCTCGATCGCGTTCTCGGGGAGCAGGTCCTGCTCCTCGAGGGCGCCTTCGAGCTCGTCGGCCACCTCGTCGAACCAGCCGCCGTACGGGCGGTTGCTGGGACCGGGCAGCCGTACCGAGCGGACGAGGCCGCCGTAACCCGAGGTGTCGCCGCCGTTGTCGGCGCCGAACATGCCGCGCTGGACGCGGATCTCCTCGCCGTGCTCACCGCGCTGGCCGGGGAGGTTGGAGGCGCCGAGGTCCTTCTCGGGGTTCACGCCATTGCTGTCACTCACCGGAGCAGCCCCTTCATCTCGATCAGGGGGAGCGACTTGAGGGCCGCCTCCTCCGCCTCGCGAGCGGCGTCTTCGGCGTTCACACCGAGCTTGGAACCCTGGATCTTCTGGTGCAGCTTGAGGATCGCGTCCATCAGCATCTCGGGCCGCGGCGGACAGCCGGGCAGATAGATGTCGACGGGGACGATGTGGTCGACGCCCTGGACGATCGCGTAGTTGTTGAACATGCCGCCGGAGGAGGCGCAGACGCCCATGGAGATGACCCACTTGGGGTTCGGCATCTGGTCGTAGACCTGCCGCAGGACCGGCGCCATCTTCTGGCTGACCCGGCCCGCGACGATCATCAGGTCCGCCTGGCGGGGCGAACCGCGGAACACCTCCATGCCGAAACGGGCGAGGTCGTAACGCCCTGCGCCCGTCGTCATCATCTCGATGGCACAACAGGCGAGGCCGAAGGTGGCGGGGAAGACGGATGCCTTGCGCACCCAGCCCGCCGCCTGTTCGACCGTCGTCAGCAGAAAACCGCTCGGCAGCTTCTCTTCGAGTCCCATAGGTCCCTAGCCCCTCAGTCCCATTCCAGGCCGCCGCGCCGCCAGACGTACGCGTAGGCGACGAAGACGGTGAGCACGAAGAGCAACATCTCCACGAGCCCGAAAACACCCAGGGCGTCGAAGGTGACCGCCCAGGGATAGAGGAAGACGATCTCGATATCGAAGATGATGAAGAGCATCGCCGTCAGGTAGTACTTGATCGGGAAGCGCCCACCGCCGGCCGGAGTCGGCGTCGGCTCGATACCGCACTCATAGGCTTCGAGTTTGGCGCGGTTGTACCGCTTTGGACCGATAAGCGTGGCCATGACCACGGAGAAGATCGCAAAGCCTGCCGCTAGGGCTCCCAGTACGAGGATGGGCGCATAAGCGTTCACCGCTCCTCGCTCCTCTCAGTCGACATTGACTGCTTCGGCGGACTGACTTCTTAGGGCGCGTGCCCCGACTCACCAAGATCGTGCTTATGTGAGGCAGTTCACAAGCCCAACTGCCCCGCATCCTATGCCTGCCGGTCTGTGATCTGCGACACGGGGTACGACAACGCCTTTGTGATCTCCACCACCTGACGAAGGATCATGAAGTCGGATGAGCGGTGATCTTCATACGCGAAGCTCCGGAGTGATCACCAATGGTGATCAATTAGCTTGTTACCGCTGGTCAAGAGGGTGCGCCCACTATCAAGTGAGGGCAGCCTCAAGCAAATTGGCACCTCGATCGACAACCTGGTAAGGACAGCCTTCCCTCGCTCGGGGGACCCTTTTGTACGGCTGCTGACGCGTGCACACATTCACGAGCGATTCCGTGCCCGTTCACCGGCTCGCGATGGAGACCTGTTCGTGACCTGTGCCACTTCTGTGAGGACCGTGAAGAACCGGGCTTGGCCAACGACAGCGACCAGTGGTAGGTGCGGGGCAAAACGGGCGTTCCTTGGAAAACCCATGATCACAGCGCCGATCATGGCTGTCCAAATTGCCCGTTACGGCGTCAATAAGCGTCGACACGCGCGGGATTCGGCTTGATCGGCCACAACTGTGGCGCAGCACACGTTTCTTGAAGGGAACCCTGACGCCCTGATACCGGTTGTTCTCATGTCCCACACCGCTCACATACCCAGCCACCGGAAGCCCCGCCCGCAGCGCGTCACCAAGCTGCGCGCCGGAGTTGCCGGTGGCGTCCTCAGCACCCTCGCGGTGGCCGGCACCACTGGCATGGCGAACGCGGCCGAGCCGGTGACCGAGACCATCGAAATGCCGACGCTCTCCACCGACCTGGCAACCCAGGTGGCCGCCACCGCGGACGCCACGCAGCAGGCGGCCGACGCGTACACGCTCCAGGCGGACAAGGACGCGGCCATCGAGGCCGCCGCCGAGGACGCCAAGGAGGCCAAGGACGAGGCCAAGGCCAAGGCCGCCGCCAAGAAGCGCGCCGCCGAGCGTGCCGCCAAGGAGCGCGCCGCCCGCGACTCCGAGCGCACCACGCTCTCCACCGCCTCGGCCTCCGCCACCGCCGAGGCCCCCGCCTCCGGCTCGGTCTCCGCGGTCATCTCCTTCATGAAGGCCCAGCTCGGCGACGCCTACGTCATGGGTGCCACCGGCCCCAACGCGTGGGACTGCTCCTCCCTCGTCCAGGCCGCGTTCAAGCAGGCCGGCGTGGATCTGCCGCGCGTCTCCCAGGACCAGTCGATGGTCGGCACCGAGGTCGGCACGTCCAACCTCCAGGTGGGCGACATCCTTTACTGGGGCGGCAAGGGCTCGGCGTACCACACGGGCGTCTACATCGGTAACGGCCAGTACCTGGACGCCGCGAACCCCTCGAAGGGCGTCGTCATCCAGGACCTGTCGGGCTACCCGGCTTCGGGCGCGGTCCGCGTTCTCTGAGTCCGCGTCACACCACGTACGGCGAAGGGGCCGACGGCCCCCCCGGGGGGGGCGGGCCCGCCCCCCTCCCCCCTCGGC
>NZ_JAEIMH010000025.1:35316-86712 GCF_016464295.1 Streptomyces sp. N35
CTGCACCCTCGGGGGTGCAGCGGCCCTTCGCCTTTCCGTATCGGGTCATACCGAGTGAAGCGGCGCCAACCCTGGCATACGGCTCAACTCGTCGGCACGGTCAGGTGGTACACCGTGTCCACCCAGAAGCCCTTGCCCGTGTCCGCCTTGATCTCCAGGACGTACTCGCCGGGGCGCAGCGGGGCGAGCGCGCCCCACAGGCCCCAGGTGTGGCGGCGCCCGCCGTCCGGGCCGAACTGCCCGGAGAACTGCGCCAGTCGCAGCGGTACGCCGTTGAGCCACGCCTCGGCCCGCGCGACGGGCATCCTCGGCGGCTCCTGGTCGATCCGGCCCCGTACGGTCTGGATGTTGAAGACCGGGAAGAACACCGGCCGGTCCGCCGGAATCGCACAGGTGCGGACGACTTTGCCCCCGTACGTCCCCGCCAGGAACCACAGGTCGTCCGGCTGGTTCCAGGCGGCGTGCTCTCCCGTCTCGTCCCGGACCGGGCTCAGCTCATCGGGCGCGGACAGCGCCCACTGCCACCAGCGCCCGGCCAGCGCGCCGCCCACCCGGGGCTCCAGCTGCCAGGAGCCGTCCGGTATCGCCTCGTTCACAGTCCCACCCCTTGTCTCGTCCACCCGCCCCCGGAGCCGTTGTTAGGCTCGGCCGCCATGACGGAGCTCCTGCACCTCACCGAACGCACGCTGTGGGACGAGGCCGTTCGTACCGGTTCGTACGAACAGTCCACCCGCGGCCGGACCCTCGCCGAGGAGGGATTCATCCACTGCTCGACCCGGCAGCAGCTCCCGGCCGTGGCACGGTTCCTGTACGGCGAGGACCCGCACCACGGCGAGCTGGTCGTCCTGGTCGTCGAGGCCGGACGGCTGACGGCTCCCGTGCGGTACGAGGCCGCGTCGCCGGGCGGGCCCGAGTTCCCGCACGTCTACGGTCCGATCCCCACGGAAGCCGTCGTCGCTCTGGAGCCCTGGCCCGCGCCTGCCGTCGGTTGAGCCGCGCCCGCGGTCAGGCCTTCGGGGCCACCTTCGACAGACCGTTGATGATCCGGTCCATCGCGTCGCCGCCCGACGGATCCGTCAGGTTCGCGAGCATCTTGAGCGTGAAGCGCATCAGCATCGGGTGCGTCAGGCCCCGCTGCGTCGCGATCTTCATGACCTTCGGGTTGCCGATCAGCTTCACGAACGCGCGGCCCAGCGTGTAGTACCCGCCGTAGGTCTCCTTGAGGATCTTCGGGTAGCGCTGCAGGGCCAGTTCACGCTGCGACGGGGTCTGGCGGGAGTGCGCCTGGACGATGACGTCGGCCGCGATCTGGCCCGACTCCATGGCGTACGCGATGCCCTCGCCGTTGAAGGGGTTCACCAGGCCGCCCGCGTCGCCGACGAGCAGCAGCCCCTTCGTGTAGTGCGGCTGGCGGTTGAAGGCCATGGGCAGGGCCGCGCCGCGGATCGGCATCGTCATGTTCTCGGGCGTGTAGCCCCAGTCCTCGGGCATCGACGCGCACCAGGCCTTGAGGACCTCGCGCCAGTCCAGCTCGCGGAAGGCCTTCGAGGAGTTGAGGATGCCGAGGCCGACGTTCGACGTGCCGTCGCCCATGCCGAAGATCCAGCCGTAGCCGGGAAGGAGACGGTCCTCGCCGGGACCGCGCTTGTCCCACAGCTCCAGCCAGGACTCCAGGTAGTCGTCGTCATGGCGGGGGCTTTCGAAGTACGTACGGACCGCGACGCCCATCGGGCGGTCCTCACGGCGGTGCAGACCCATGGCGAGCGAGATCCGCGTGGAGTTGCCGTCCGCGGCGACCACCAGCGGTGCATGGAAGGTGACTTCCTTCTTCTCCTCGCCGAGCTTGGCGTGCACGCCCGTGATGCGGCCCGTGCGGTCGTCGAGGATCGGGGCGCCGACGTTGCAGCGCTCGTACAGGCGCGCGCCCGCCTTCTGCGCCTGGCGTGCGAGCTGCTCGTCGAAGTCGTCGCGCTTGCGGACGAGTCCGTAGTCCGGATACGAGGCGAGCTCGGGCCAGTCGAGCTGGAGCCGCACCCCGCCGCCGATGATGCGCAGCCCCTTGTTGCGCAGCCAGCCGGCCTCCTCGGAGATGTCGATGCCCATCGACACCAGCTGCTTGGTGGCGCGCGGGGTCAGGCCGTCGCCGCAGACCTTCTCGCGCGGGAACGCGGTCTTCTCCAGGAGCAGGACGTCGAGTCCGGCCTTCGCCAGGTAGTACGCCGTCGTGGCTCCGGCCGGTCCGGCTCCGACCACGATGACATCGGCGGTGTTCTCGGACAGGGGTTTGGTGAGGGCGTCGGATACGGGCTCGGAGAGGGGCTCGGTCACGGCGGGTTCTCCCCTGGCGTAAAGAATCTGCGTGCTGAACAGCACTGGACAGGGGCAGTCTATGGGGGCCGCTTGATCACGAATCGGAGGGCCGCCCGCATGACACCACCCACGCCCAGATCGCTCGTGCCCCTGCCCCCCGACCGTCTGCGTGTCCCGACCGAGGAGGACGCGTACGTCTGGCACCGGGTGTTCGACGACCCCGAGGTGATGGAGTTCCACGGCGGGAAGTCCGCCGAGGTGTCGGTGTACGAGGAGCTCACGGCCCGCCAGCGCCGCCATGACGCCGAACTCGGCTTCTGCTTCTGGACGATCCTCGACGAGGACGGCCGGGTGGCCGGCTTCACGGGCGCGCAGCCCTGGCCGCATCCCGAGTGGGGCCCGGTGGGCGCCATAGAGATCGGCTGGCGGCTCGGCCGGTCCGCGTGGGGCAAGGGCCTGGCGACCGGGGCCGCGCTCACCACCCTCGAACGCCTGAAGGCGGCGGGTGTGCCGGAGGTCGTCGCGATGGTCAACGCCGAGAACCACCGGTCGATCGCCGTGATCGAACGGCTCGGGATGGAACTGGCCGAGGTGTTCATGACGCCCGTGGGCAACAAGCGCGGGCATCGGTACCGGTTGGTGCTGTGAGGTTCCGCTTGGTGCTGTGAGGTTCCGCTCGGCGCTGTGAGGTTCCGCGCGCCGCTCTGACCTCCCGCTCGCTTCCCGGGGCCCGCTGTGACCGGTCTGCCGCCTTCCGGTCGGACCGGTTGCCGTCTACCCTTCCGGTACGCCTGGGGGTGACGGCTTTGCGCAGAAAACCCGAAGTGACGGTCCCGAAGTTCGTCGGTCAGATGGCGATGGACGTACGTGAACAGGCAGCGCTCGTCGGCCTGTTGGTCGACGCTCCGCAGGAGCCCGACTTCCCGTTCATGGTCACCGACTATGTCGTACGGCAGTTCCCCGAGCCGGGCGCACGGGTGCCCTTCGGCGCGGTCGTCACGCTCTGGTTCGACTTCGGGACCGACGAGGGCGAGGGCGGCAGCGGGGTCCGCGAACCGCGCACGCCCCGCCCGCCGCACGGCGGGATGCAGCGGGAGCTGGACGAGCCCGACGGCAGCGGGGAGTGGATCCTGCCCGTGCGGTGAACCGGTGCCGTGAGGGCGCCGCCCGGATGTTCAACCTCCGGGCGGCGGGCCTCAGTTGACGGCAGACCGTGCGCCGGGTGTCAGTTCGTCAGGCGCCAGGTCGCGAGCGCCTCGTCGAAGATCTCCTGACCTCCGAGCTCCCAGTTCTCCTCGTAGTCCGTGAAGTAGATGGCGTACTCCGTGCCGTCCTCAGCCACGTATCCCTGGTCGATGGCGTGCACGGTGCGGCCGGTCTCCTTCTCGGTGTACGTGTACTCCCAGATGGCGCCCGGCAGTCCGCGGAAGGTGTTCTCCTCCAGGCGCACCCGCTGGTAGTCGGGCTGACTCTGCGACTTCTTCTCGATGGTCCGGAAGTTCTCGTACGAGGAGACGGCGGCGTCCGGGACGACACCGATCAGGAAGTGCCCGAACCCGGTCGAACCGGCATAGGTGATCTGCCCGTTCTCCTCGCCGACGCGGCTGAAGACGTCCGGGACCGCGAAGGAGAAGCCGGCGGGGTCGGTGACGATCCGCGAGTCGGTTCCCGCGGTGGGGCTCCCGGACGCGTCGGTCGCGGGCGTCTCGGACGGTACGGGGTCGGTGGTGGGCGGCTCGGTGGTGGGCGGCTCGGCGCTGGGGGACGGGGAAGCCGGGGCCGAGGGCTTGGCATCGTCCGTACCCGGACCCCCGCCGTCCTCGTTCTGCAGGAGCAGGAAACCGGCCGTCGCGCCACCGCCGAGGGCGAGCGCGGCGGTGAGGGTGACGATCCAGAGCGTGACGCGGGAGCGTTGCGGGGCCGGTCCGGCGGGGTTCGGCGCAGGGGGCGGGTATCCGTAGCCGTGGCTGTGCAACGCCTCGGGGGCGGACGGGACTTGGGTGGGCTGGGCGGCGAAGGGGGTGTACGGGCCCGCCGGGGGCGCACCTTGCGGGTGGGGTGCCTGTCCTTGCGGGTTGGGCGCTTGCCCTTGCGGGTTGGCCGCTTGCCCGTCCTGGCCGAGCACCGGTCCGTTCTGACCGGGCACCTGTCCGTCCAGACCTGGCACCGGTCCGTCCTGGCCTGGCACCCGTTCGTCCTGGCCGGCCCGGGCGTCCTGTCCCGGCGGCCGCGCGGTGTCGGGTACGTCCTGGTCGGCGGCCGGGCTCCCCAGCACCCCCAGTTCGTACACCGGGTGAGCGGCGGGCGCCCCGGTGGCCGGCGGTGCGTACAGAGGCGTCGGCGGGGCGTAAGGCGCGGGCGGCACGCTGCCGTTGCCGGTCATCCGCAGCACGTACGGCCCGAGGAACGTGGCCGCCGACAGCCACAGCAGTCCGAAGAGGAGCATCTCCGGGATGCTCAGGCCGGCCTCGAAGCTGCCCTCGCCGCTGAGCTCCGCGATCTCGCTGGACGAACCCTCGACAGCCAGCCCGGACACGGCGCCCACGACCAGCAGGGCCCCGAAGAACAGCCCTGCCACCAGGACCTGTTCGCCCCGCCCGGCGTGGCGGCGAGCGGCGAGCACACCGACCGTCAGCGCACACACCGCGCCGAGCGCGAGCCCGCCGACCAGCGCCCAGTCGTTGGTCAGATCGGCGAGCTCGGACAGATCGACGGTCTCGGACTCCGTACCGCCCGAGAAGCCGCTGCTGCCGCGCGCGCTGAACTCCAGCGCACCGCCCCAGCCGAGACCCACCGCCGCGGCGCCCAGATTGGGCAGGAACGCGAGCAGGACGAGCAGGCCCTCCTTCTCCATGTCCTCCTGGGCGGCGAGACAGAGATACGCGACGAGGGCGCCCAGCGCCAGGACGACAGCCAGGGCGCGCAGGGCGGTTGCCCCGGCCCGTACGAAGGCCTGGACACCTGGGCGCACGGCGAGCCACTGCGCCAGATCGTCCCGGTGCAGCAGCGCGGCGGCCGTCGCGAGCGAGAGACCCAGGGCGCCGAGCGCGGAGAGCAACGGGGCCGAGGACACCTCGACGCCGTCAATGGTGGGCGCCGCGAACAGCGCGAGCACCAGGACCGCACCGCACGTGAGGAGCGCGATCCGTACGGCCGCTTCGAGACCCGCGGTACGGGAGGTCCGCGGCGCGAACGCCTGGCGGGCGCGCAGCATGCGGACGCCGATGAGCAGGGCCACGATCCACAGGGCCGTGAACGTCAGCGGGACCATCGAGAGCGAGGCGGTACCGGAGTCCCCTCCACCGCCCTCGAAGAGACCCGAATCGCCGCCGGATCCAAAGGAGTTGGAGTCCTCGCCCGGCCCGCTCACCTCGAACCCGCCGCCGAGCCCCTGCAGCAGCAGCGCCGTGACGAGGCGGAAGCGGTCGGTGAAGGAGACGACGACCTCGTCCTCCTGCCCGTACGAAGGAATCGCGATCGCGGCGGAGGCGATGAGCAGCATCCCGACGGGCCAGAGCGCGGCCTGCGCGGACGCGGCCCAGCCGCCGCGGAAGGCACGCCCGAGGAAGGCTCCGACGGGCGAAGGGCCCGCGGGCGCGGGAACGTACGCGGGCGGGGGTGACCCCATGGGCCCGGCCGGGGCGCCGGGCAGAGCGGGGGGCGGCGGCGGGGCGTGCGGTGCGGGGACGCTCGGCGCGGGGGCGTGCGGCGGTGGCGGCGGGGTGCCGGGTGCCGAGTCGGCAGGAGGCGCCGGGAGTTCCCCTCGCGCCCGCCCGCACTTCATGCAGAAGCGGGCCTCCTCCTGGAAGGGGGTGCCGCAGGCAGGGCAAGGCCCCTGTGGCCACTGAGAGGACAAGCCGGGCTCCTGGCGTCAGATCCGGGGACGGGAGCGGTGTTCCGCATCCGTACGGACTCAGCCTGCCCCTGCCGCGGTTCCCGTCAACTCGCCTTTACCGAACACCCCTTGGGCATCAGAACACCGAAAGACCCGTGAGGGTGGTGAACCGGTCGAGCGCCGCGACCCCCGCCACCGAGTTCCCGCGCTCGTCCAGGCCCGGACTCCATACGCACACCGTGCACCGCCCGGGCACGACCGCGACGATGCCGCCGCCCACACCGCTCTTGCCGGGCAGCCCGACCCGGTAGGCGAACTCGCCCGCCGCGTCATAGGTCCCGCAGGTCATCATCACCGCGTTGACCTGCTTGGCCTCGCTGCGGCTGAGCAGCCGCGAGCCGTCCGCGCGCACGCCGTGTCGGGCCAGGAAGCCTCCGGCCAGGGCGAGATCGGCACAGTTCATCTCGATCGAGCACTGGCGGAAGTAGTGGTCGAGCAGCGGCGGAACCGGCTGGCGGATGTGACCGTACGAAGCGATGAAGTGCGCGAGCGCGGCATTGCGGTCGCCGTGCGCGGCCTCCGACGCGGCGACTTCGAGATCGAAGCCGATCCCCGTGTTCCCGCTCTCGGCCCGCAGAAAGTCCAGCAGATCGGCGCTCGCGTCGCCGGTGAGGGTCTGCAGCCGGTCGGTGACGACCAGCGCGCCCGCGTTGATGAACGGGTTGCGCGGTACGCCGTGCTCGTACTCCAGCTGCACAAGGGAGTTGAACGGGTTGCCGGAGGGCTCGCGCCCCACGTGCTCCCAGAGCGCACCGCTCTCGTGCGCGAGGACGAGCGCCAGCGCGAAGACCTTGGTGATCGACTGGGTGGAGAACGGCGTCCGCCACTCCCCCACCCCGCACACCCCGCCGTCGAGATCCGCGACCGCCATGCCGAAGCGGTCCGGGTCCACACAGGCGAGCGCGGGGATGTAGTCGGCGGAGCGGCCGCGGCCGGGCATCGTGGAGATCTCGGCGGCGATCTCCTCGAGGACGGGCAGATACGTCCCGGCCTTCGGCGCGTCGTGTGCGAACGGCATGGGCTCGGTCCTTCCGGTCCTTGCCGCGCTCAGGCCTTGAAGCCCCGGTGCAGCGCCACGATGCCGCCGGACAGATTGCGCCAGGCCACCTTCGACCAGCCGGCGGCCCCCAGCTTCGCGGCGAGTGCGGGCTGGTCGGGCCAGTCGCGGATGGACTCGGCGAGATAGACGTACGCGTCGGGGTTGGACGACACGGCCCGCGCGACCGGCGGCAGCGCGCGCATCAGGTACTCGGTGTAGACGGTGCGGAACGGCGCCCAAGTGGGGTGGCTGAACTCGCAGATGACGACCCGGCCACCGGGCTTGGTCACGCGGTACAGCTCGCGCAGGGCCTGGTCGGTGTCCTGGACGTTGCGCAGGCCGAAGGAGATGGTGA
This sequence comes from Streptomyces sp. N35, assembly GCF_016464295.1. Classification (NCBI taxonomy): domain Bacteria; kingdom Bacillati; phylum Actinomycetota; class Actinomycetes; order Kitasatosporales; family Streptomycetaceae; genus Streptomyces; species Streptomyces sp. N35. The sequence goes on from NZ_JAEIMH010000025.1 coordinate 42,916, forward strand.
CGGCGTCGAAGACGTCGTCCTTGAAGGGCAGCTTCGTGGCGTCGCCCGCGGTCAGCGGCAGATGCGGGTGGTTGCGCTTGCCGACGCGGAGCATGCCGAGCGAGAAGTCGCAGGGCACGACGTACGCGCCGGTCTGTGCGAAGGGCAGGCTCGACGTCGCGGTACCGGCCGCGAGATCGAGCACCTTCTGCGCGGGCCGTGCGTCCACCGCCTGCGCGACGGCCTTGCGCCACACCCGGTCCTGACCGAGGGAGAGCACGTCGTTGGTGAGGTCGTACTTCTCCGCGACGTCGTCGAACATCGAGGCGACTTCGTGCGGCTGCTTGTCCAGGGATGCGCGGGTCACTTCTGCATCCTCTCAGGTGGGGGGTCCTGTTCCCCATCGGGGCTCCGCCCCGGCCCAGCATCCGAACTTCGTTCGGATCGCCTCAAACGCCGGCGGGGCTGGATTACCGCCCCCGGTACAGCAACCGTCCGTCGATCACCGTGGCCACGCAGGTCGAGGAGCCGAGGCGTACCAGCTCCTCGCGGGACGGGACGTCGAAGACCGCGAAGCGGGCCGGGCCGCCCACCGCGAGCCGGGGCAGCAGCACCAGCGGCTTCGGGGACAGGGAGACCGGGCCGGGGAGCTTGGGCGGGCGGCCGCCGAAGGCCAGGCCCGCTCCGCGTGCCGCGTCGAGAGCGGCCTTGGACTTCAGCTCGCCCCCGATCGCCACCGTGCCGTGCGCGAGCAGCCGTTGGACGCCGCGGCGGGCGCTCGGGCCGAGCCGCGCGGGCTCGGCGAGGAAGATCTCCCGGGCGCGGGCGCCGCCGATCGGCGTCGTGCCGTACGTACCGGCTTCGCGCGGATCCGGATGGTACGTGGACTCGAGGATCTCCGGGCCGTACGGGTTGAGCAGCCCGGGCGTCAGGATGCCCGGCCAGCGCCGCACCCGTGCGGACGGGTGGGCGGCGGCCAGGTCCTCGAACGGCCCGAGGGCCGCGACGGTGTCACCGTCGACGAGGACCGAGCCGTCGTCCGTGGCGTGAAGGGTCAGCAAGGCGCGCTCAGTTGGCCGAGAGCAGCTTGAGCTCGGGATGAGCCGTGCCGCCCTCGATCGCCGTGGACGAGATGTGCGAGGCCACGCGGTGGTCGACCGGGTCGTTCGCCGGGTCGTCGTGCACGACCAGGTGCTCGTACGTGGTCGAGCGCTGGGCCGGCACGCGGTCCGCGGTGCGGATCATCTCGATGATCTCGTGCAGGTTCGAGCGGTGCTTGGCGCCCGCCGACGAGACCACGTTCTCCTCCAGCATCACCGAGCCGAGGTCGTCCGCCCCGTAGTGCAGCGTGAGCTGGCCGACCTCCTTGCCGGTGGTGAGCCAGGAGCCCTGGATGTGCGCGACGTTGTCGAGGAAGAGCCGCGCGATCGCGATCATCCGCAGGTACTCGAAGAGCGTGGCCTGCGTCTGGCCCTTCAGCTTGTTGTTCTGCGGCTGGTACGTGTACGGGATGAAGGCGCGGAAGCCGCCCGTACGGTCCTGCACGTCACGGATCATGCGCAGGTGCTCGATCCGCTCGGCGTTGGTCTCGCCCGTGCCCATGAGCATGGTCGAGGTGGACTCGACGCCCAGGTTGTGGGCGATCTCCATGATCTCAAGCCAGCGCTCGCCCGACTCCTTGAGCGGGGCGATCGCCTTGCGGGGGCGCTCGGGAAGCAGCTCGGCGCCGGCGCCGGCGAAGGAGTCGAGACCGGCCGCGTGGATCCGGCGGATGGCCTCCTCGGCGGAGACATCCGAGATACGGGCCATGTGCTCGACCTCGGACGCGCCGAGGGAGTGGATGACCAGCTGCGGATAGGCCTTCTTGATCGCCGAGAAGTGCTCTTCGTAGTACTCGACGCCGAAGTCCGGGTGGTGCCCGCCCTGGAACATGATCTGCGTACCGCCGAGCTCCACGGTCTCCGCGCAGCGGCGCAGAATGTCGTCGAGGTCGCGGGTCCAGCCCTTGTCCGTGTCCTTCGGCGGCGCGTAGAAGGCGCAGAACTTGCAGGCCGTGACGCAGACGTTGGTGTAGTTGATGTTCCGCTCGATGATGTACGTCGCGATGTGCTCCGTACCCGCGTAGCGGCGGCGGCGTACGGCGTCGGCGGCCGCGCCGAGCGCGTGCAGCGGCGCGTGCCGGTAGAGGTCGAGGGCCTCTTCCGGGGTGATCCGACCGCCCTCGGCGGCGCGGTCGAGAATCGACTGGAGTGCGGCCTTCTCGGTCACCGGCTGGTCCCTTTCGGACGTGGAGGACGGACCGATCCAGCGTACGCCAGGGGGGTCCGGACCTTTCCGGGGGCCGGGCCCCGGCTAGCCGGTCTTCGAAAGCCGGGCTTGCGCGTTGCCTCCCTCGGGATTCTCCGAGGAGTACTGGAGGTCGTCGCCGACCGGCGTCAGGCGCACCGTGTGGTCGTTCTGCGTGCAGCGCGAGTCGTTCTTGTTCTTCGCCTTGCCCGTCGCGATCAGCTCCTTGTCCGTGACGGACTTCAGGATCAGGATGTCGGTGCAGGTGCTGAGGCCGAGCTCGTCCGTCATGCTCGCGCTGCCCAGCTCCGCACCCGGTTTCACCTGTTTCACGGTCACCTTGACCGTCCCCGCCGGCAGGCCCTCGAGTATCTGCGCCTTGCCCTGCCAGGCACCCACATAGCGCTCGGGGATCTCGTCGAGTCCCGGTCCGGGGTCGCTGGAGCCGCCTCCGTTGTCACCGGGCTCGGCCGACTGCGAGGCCGCCGGCGGGCTGCCCTCCTGGTCCGTCCCGCCTCCCGCCCCGGTGTCCTTGCCGTTGTCGGGGAGCATGTTGAAGACGAACACCCCGCCCAGAGTGACCGCCGCGACGGCGCTCGCGACCGCGAGGGCGAGCGTGCAACTGACCTTGCGCCCGCGCCCGTTGTCCCCCTCGGTGCTCGCCGCGGTCATCGAGACGGAGACCTTGCCGGGCGGCGGTGCGGTGTCGGCCGGCGCGGGCTGCCGGTCCTCGGGGGCCTGCGCCGCGTGCACGGCCTGGGCCGCATACGTAGGGTCCGGCGGCCCGAAGACGCCGGGCTTGCTGAACGCCACAGGACCCGAGGCATCCGACGAGGGCTCCAGGTCGAGCAGGCGTACGGCACTTCGGCTGACCTGTTCCACCAGCGGCCCCGGCAGCCAGCCCGCCGCCGCCAGATCGGCCGCACCGGCGGGGGCGAGCCGCCGGGCGACCTCCGCCGGGGCCGGACGGGCCGAGGGCTCCTTGGCCAGACAGTCGAGGATCACCTCGCGCAGGTCGCCGCCGGGCAGGGCGACTTCGGGTTCGGTGTGCACGACCTGGTAGAGGAGCGCCGCCGAGGAGTCACCGGTGAAGGGTGCGCTGCCGGTCGCCGCGTACGCGAGGACCGCGCCGAGCGAGAAGACATCCGATGCGCCGGTGACGCCCTTGCCGAGGATCTGCTCGGGTGCCATGTAGCCGGGCGAACCGATCGAGACGCCGGTGGAGGTGAGCGAGGCCGTGCCGTCCGTGGCGCGGGCGATACCGAAGTCGATCAGGCGCGGGCCGTCGAGCGCGAGCAGCACATTGGACGGCTTGACGTCCCGGTGGACCAGGCCGAGCGCGTGCACGGCCGCGAGTGCCTCGCCGAGCCCGGCGCCGAGCACGCGTACCGAATGATCCGGCAGCGACCGCAGCGCTCCCCGCTCGCCGACCGCGTCCGACAGCGAGGGCCCGGCGACATAGCCGGTCGCGACCCACGGCACGGAGGCCTCCGCGTCCGCGTCGAGCACGGGGGCGGTCCAGGCGGCACCCACCCTGCGGGCGGCGTCGACCTCGCGCCGGAAACGGGCGCGGAACTCCTCGTCCAGGGCGAAGTGCGGATGCACGACCTTGACGGCCACGGTCCGCCCGCCGGCGCTGCGGCCCAGATAGACGCGCCCCATCCCGCCCGCGCCCAGACGTCCGAGCAGCCGGTACGGGCCGATGGTGACGGGTTCCCCCGCTTCGAGCGGCTGCATGGTGTCGGCCTCCCCCGGATGTCACTGGCCCTCGACGCACCGGCCTTCCCGGCCGCGATGCGCTACCCAGCAGCGTAGGCCCGAAGAGTGCGGGCGCAGTGGCCCGGATCACCTTCCGTCACAGGCAACCCGATCTATCCGTTTTGCCTCTTTCTGTCCGGAAAATCAACGTCCCCTGCCCTGCCGGAGAAGCCCATGAACCGCCTGAAGCGCCCCTACATCACGGCGGTGATCGCCACCCTCGCCATCGCCGCCGCCCTCGTCGCCGTCCTGCGGCCGGGCATGGACAAGAAGGACGAGGTCAGCTTCGGCGGTACGGGACAGATCCAGCAGGCCAAGGCCAATCCGGCCGGCGACGTGCAGCTGCCGACGAACCCGCGCGACTGGGAGACCCAGCGCACGCTCGCCGACGGCACGACGATCGGCGTCACGACCCTGCACGGCGCGAAGTCGGGCTTCGACGGCAAGGTCTGGGTGTGGGCGCCCAAGGAGTACAAGGACCCGAAGTACGCGAACAGCGCCTTCCCGGTCCTCATCGCGCTGCCCGGCTCGTACGGCTACCCGAACAACTACTGGTGGGGCAAGGACTTCTCGCTCCAGGAGAAGGTCGCGCAGGCGGCGGCCCAGGGGAAGAGCAAGCCGTACATCATCGTGATGCCCGTCCAGAACCCGAACCGGGACCACTACTACGACGGCGCCGACATCCCGGGCCAGCCGAAGATGGGCACCTGGATGTCCGAGGACGTGCCGAACCTCGTCAAGGAGAACTTCCGCACGTACAAGTCCCCCGAGGGCTGGGGCTTCTTCGGCTCGTCCTCCGGCGGCTACATCGGCATCAAGATGGCGCTGCAGCACCCGGACAAGTTCGGCTTCGCGATCGCCGGCGGCCCCGACACCTTCCCCGACTCGCCGCTCTGGAAGGGCCACGAGAAGGAGAAGCAGGCCGACAACCCGGAGCAGCTGGCCGCCGACCTGATCAAGAAGGGCGGCCCCACCAAGGTGCGCATCACGATGCTGATGGGCGACAAGGAGCCCGCGAAGGACCTCGAGCGGATCAAGGGCTTCATCGCGATGTACGACAAGGGCCCGGTCGCCATCGACCTGCACATGATCCCGAACGCCGGACACGACGGCTACAAGTACGGCGCCGCCCTCTTCCAGGGTCCCCTGGAGAAGATCAGCAAGTACGTCCCGGGCCCGGTGGCGGGCTAACTCCCCAGCAGGTCGACCTTGACGTCCGCCGGGAAGCCCGTGGTCGGGCCGACCCGGCGGGCGAACTCGGTGACGCCCGCCAGCTGGTCGGGACCGAAGCGGAAGTCGAGCGTCGTGAAGTAGCGCTCCAGGACGCCGGCGTCGAAGCTCTCCCAGCGCGCCGCCTGCTCGGCGACCTTCGCGACCTCTTCGAGGGACACATCACGCGAGGCCAGGAATGCCTCGTGCACCTGACGTACGACATGGGGCTCGCGCTCCAGGTAGTCGCGCCGGGCCGCCCAGACCGCGAAGACGAAGGGGAGCCCGGTCCACTCCTTCCACATCGCGCCGAGGTCGTGCACCTGCAGACCGAGCCGCGGCGCGTCGTGCAGGTTCGCGCGCAGCGCCGCGTCCCCGATCAGGACGGCCGCGTCGGCCTCCTGCATCATCACGCCGAGGTCGGGCGGGCACGTGTAGTAGTCGGGCCGTACGCCGATGTGCTCGGCGAGCAGCAGCTGAGCCAGGCGTACGGAGGTGCGCGAGGTGGAGCCGAGCGCCACCCGCGCCCCGTCGAGCCGGTCGAGCGGCAGCTGCGAGACGATCACGCAGCTCATCACCGGGCCGTCGCAGCCCACCGCGATATCCGGCAGGGCGACCAGCTGGTCGGCGTTCTTCAGGAACTCGACGAGGGTGATCGGCCCGATGTCCAGATCGCCGCGTACGAGCTGCTCGCTGAGCTTCTCCGGGGTGTCCTTCGTGAGCTCGAGGTCGAGCAGGGTGCCGGTCCTGGCAAGGCCCCAGTACAGCGGCAGACAGTTCAGGAACTGGATGTGACCGACTCGTGGCCGGCTGCGGGGAGAATTGTCCACATCGCGAGGCTAGACCCGGTGCCGCGCGGCACGGAGCCCGGGGCGGCCCCGGCCTTCAGACTTGTCCACTTTCATCCGATACGTAACAGTTTCGTCAACGCATGCGCGGCGCCTGTCAAACATACGAGTGACGTGATCTTGCCCTCTATCGCTTCCCACAGACTGCGTGCTACGCTCGGCGCAAGTTGCAGTTTGGTTTCCCTTGCAGTACAGAGCCTGCGGAGCATGTAACCGCGGGCTCTCGTCGTTTTCAGACTTTTGCAGTAGTGGTGACACTCGCGGGTTCTGGGAGCAGGGACACCCTTTGGCCCATAGGAGGGCTTTATGGCTACCGGAACCGTGAAGTGGTTCAACGCTGAAAAGGGCTTCGGCTTCATCGCCCAGGAAGGCGGCGGCCCGGATGTCTTCGTCCACTACTCCGCGATCAACGCGTCCGGCTTCCGCTCCCTCGAGGAGAACCAGGCCGTGAACTTCGACGTCACGCAGGGCCCGAAGGGCCCGCAGGCGGAGAACGTCACCCCGATCTAATTCGGGCGACATTCGCTTGATCCCGCCCGGCCTGCCCTGGCCGGGCAACGGATTGCAGTACCCAAGGAGCCCCCTCCCCGCCTCGGCGGGGATGTGGGGCTCCTGCCTTTTGCCGGGCCTACTTCTTCGGTACGGGCAGGAGCAGCAGCGCATAGGCGAGCTGACCGCCGGCGAAGGCCAGCGGCACCGCGGGCTCCACATCCCAGAAGGCGGCGGCGACCGGCGCGAGCACCAGCACCAGCAGCGCGGCCGTCATGGCCCGGAAGACCCAGGGCCGCATGGCGCCGCGGCGGCCCGCGATCAGGGCGAGCACGGCGGCCGACGGTACGCCGATCCACACGGTGGCGAGCCCCAGCACGAACAGCAGCTCGGCCAGCACCGGCAGCTCCCCGGACACAGCCGTGTAGATCACGCCGTACAGCACGATGCCCGCCACGAACAGCAGCCCGTGCCGCACAATGCTCAGCCAGGTCCAGCGCGTCCTGGGGCCGAAGCTCCCGAGCGGCACGCTCTCGCCGATAGTCATGCCCATCCCCCCGGATGTTCTGGTGTCCAACGGCCCCCACCGTTGCTGCGTCCAGCGTACGGCCAGGTCAAAGGCCCCTTCACTGCGGGCCGAACTGCCCTGCCGCGCGGGCCGGTTCCCTTCTTACGGTGAACGCGTACTGCATCGCGAAAGGGACCGGCACACGCATGAGCGGCAGCAGCGGCAGCAAGAAGGACCGGCAGAGGGCGGCCCGGGAACGGCTGCAGGCGGAGCGGGAGGCCGCGGCCCGCAAGGCGAAGGTGCGCGGGCGCGTGCTCGTGTCCGCCGCGATCGTCTCCTCGCTCGCCCTCGTCGGCGGTGTCGCCTGGTACGTCACCCAGCCGACCGCGGACGCCGCGGCGGCCGAGGGACCGCTGGTGCGGCCGGCCCACACCACCGGCAAGGACGGCGTGGTCGTCCCGTACGGGAAGGCCGGCAGCGAGCATGTGCTCACCGTCTGGCTCGATCCGCGCTGCCCCTACTGCGCGGGCGCCGAGACCGGGCTCGGCAGGACGATGAAGCAGCAGGCCGATGACGGTGAGTACCGGATCGAATACCACTTCGCGACCTTCCTCGACGGATCGCTCGGCGGCAAGGGTTCCAAGCGGGCGCTGAACGCGCTGGGCGCCGCGGTGAACGAGAGCCCCGAGAAATTCATGGAATACATGAATGTCCTGTACGCGAACCACCCCGAGAAGGAGTCGGACGACAAGTTCGGCTCGACCGCCACACTGCTCGAACTCGCGGACAAGGTCGATGGATTGCGGACACCCGCATTCAACAAGGCCGTCAAGGAACTCACGTATATGCCGTGGGTCGAGAAGGTCTCACAGCAGTTCTACGAGCAGGACATCAACGGAACGCCGACGTTCCTGATCGACGGAAAAAAGATCCAGGTAAACTCGGGCAAGGGGATCGAGTCCATTTCGCCCGAGCAGTTCACCGAGCTCGTGGGCGAGAACATCAAGTAGCTCGCGAGCAAGGAGTGCGTCATCCGGCGGCGATGGGTGTGGAAACTACGGGCGCTCGCCTCCGCGGCCGCGCTCGTCTCCATCGTCGCGCTCTCGGATGTGCGGGACGCCCCTGCACCCGACCCGGATATTCCCTCGTACGTGGGCGCGCTCTTCAGCAACGATCTGGACGGCGGTCATTTCTGCACCGCCTCGGTCGTGCACAGCAAGGGCCGCAATCTCATCGCCACCGCGGCGCACTGTCTCGGGGACGCGGACGGAAAGGTGTTCGCGCCCGGATATCACAACGGCCAGGCTCCTTATGGGATCTGGACCGTCGAGAAAATCCACGAGGACGCGTCCTGGCTGGACGACGAGGACGAGGATGCGGATATCGCCTTCGCGACGCTCGCGCCCCAAGACGGCCGGGAGATCGAGGACGTCACGGGGGCGAACACCGTCGATTCGGGCGGCAGCACCGGTGAGAAGGTCACCGTGACCGGCTATCCCAGCGACCTCGACCACCCGTTGACCTGCACGGTCGAGGCCGTCGACGTGTCCGGCACCCAGCAGCGCGTCGACTGCCCCGACTTCACGACCGGCACCAGCGGCAGCCCCTGGGTGACCGGGGACGGCCGGCTCGTGGGGGTGCTCGGCGGGTACGAGGGCGGCGGCGAGACCGACGACACCTCGTACAGCATCGTGCTCGGCGAGCTGACCGCCCGGCTGTACGAGGACGCGAACGGCTAGCTCTGCGCGTACGGCACGTCTCGGCTCTGCGCGTCCGGCGCGTCTCAGCTCTGCTCGTACAGCGCGTCGATCCGGGCCGCGTACCGCTCGATGACCGCCTTGCGCCGCACCTTCATGCTCGGCGTGAGCAGTCCGCCCTCGACGTCGAAGTCCTCGTCCAGGAGCGCGAAGGCGCGGATGCGGGCAGGCCGGGCGAGCTGGGCGTTGGCGGTTTCGACGGCCTTCTCGATCAAGGCGTGCACCTGCGGGTCCTTGAGCGAGGTGAGCGTGATCCCCGCGCGGGACGCCCAGCCGTTGACCTCCTCCTCGTCCAGCGTGATCAGGGCGACCGGATACGGGCGGTGGTCGCCGACCATCACCGCGCGCGAGATGAACCGCGATTCCTGGAGGGCGAATTCGGTGAGCGACGGCGTGAGGTTCTTGCCGCCGGACGTGATGATCAGGTCCTTCTTGCGGCCGGTGATGAAGAGATAGCCGTCCTCGTCGAGCCGGCCGAGATCGCCGGTGTGCAGCCAGCCGTCTGCGTCCAGCGCCTCGGCCGTCGCGGCCGGATCGGCGTGGTAGCCGGGGAAGACATGCGGGCCGCGGGTGAGGACCTCGCCGTCCTCGGCGATCCGCACCTCGCAGCCGGGCATCGGGCGGCCCACCGAACCGTAGCGGCAGGCGGCCGGGTGGTTGAGCGAGATGACACCGCCCGACTCCGTCATCCCGTACCCCTCGAAGAGCGAGATCCCGCAGGCGCGCAGGAAGTTCAGGGTCGCCGGGGCGATCGGGGCCGCGCCGGTGAGCGCCCACGTGAGACGGCCGCCGAAGGCTCCCCGTACGAGGGAGAAGAGCTTCTCGTCCGCCGACTGCCAGGCCCCGAGGAGGTCGGCCGAGGGCTCCTCGCCGCGTTTGCGCAGGTCGGCGACCTGGACACCGACCCGTAGCGCCTCCTCGAAACGTTCGGCGCCGCCCTCCTGGGACTCGGCGAGCGAGAGCACCACCGAGTGGATCTTCTCGAACAGGCGCGGTACGGAGGGCAGATGGGTCGGACGGGCCTCGGCCAGTTCACCGACGATGTCCTCGATCCGGCCGCCGAAGTAGATCAGCTCCGTGCCCTTGAGCAGCGTCTTGAGCTGCACCAGCTGCGCCATCGCATGCGCGAGCGGGAGATAGAGATACGTGGAGTCGCCCTCGGTCTCCGGGATCAGATCGAGGGTTCCGTCGCGTACCGCCGCGAAGTTGCCGTGGGTGAGCAGGCAGCCCTTGGGCATGCCGGTGGTGCCCGAGGTGTAGATGATCGTGGCCACGTCGTCGTCGGTGCGGGCGTCCGCGCGGGCGTCGAGCGCCTCGTCGGTGGCGAGGTCCGGCAGCCGGAGCAGGGCGAGGTCCTTCTCGCCCGCCTCGCCCATCAGGACCACGTCGCGCACCCCGGGCAGCCGTTCGCGCAGCCGGTCGATCTTGGCGGCCTGCGCGGCGTTCTCGCAGATCACGACCGAGGAACCGGAGTCGGTGAGGACCCAGACGACCTCTTCGTCCCCGGCCGTCGGGTACACCGGCACCACCACGGCGCCCGCCGCGAACGCACCGAGGTGCGCGTACGTCCACTCCGGCCGGGTCTCCGCGAGGATCGCCACCCGGTCGCCGGCGCACACCCCGAGCCCCATCAGACCGGCGGCCACCTGCCGCACGGTGGTGCGCAGTTGGGTGTACGTGAGGGAGTGCGGGCCCTCGGGAGTCTTGAAGCGCAGGGCCGGGCGCTCGCCGTAGCGCTCGCCCGCCCAGTCGGCCAACAGGGCCAGGGTCTTGGGGTGTTCGGACTGCTGCACGGCGGTTTGGGGGTGTTCGGACTGCTGCACGGCGCCTCCCGGATCCACGGTGCGTATGACGCTAGGGACGCTGAGCGACGAGAAGGGATGACTGGGGACGTCAGCACCACTGACCTTGGAGCTCAGTCCCGCTACCGTCATGACCATGGCGAGGCGGACGATCAGCGTGCACCAGGTGCGGGCGCTGCTGAGCGGCGTCCAGCGCCGAGGCATCGACACCGTTCCCCTGCTGCAGCGGGCGCAGATACCTCCGCTGCTGCTCGGCGACGAGCGGGCACGGGTCACACCGGCACAATTCGTCCGGCTCTTCCGGGAGTTGTACGAGCTGACGGGCGACGAGTTCCTCGGGCTCAGCACGGCACCGAGCCGTCCCGGCACCTTCGCGATGATGTGCCACGCCTCGCTCGGCAGCCGGGATCTGGGTGCGGCGATCGAGCGCGGCGTGACGTTCTACGGGCTCTTTCCCGGCGGTCCGGATCTGGCCCTCGCGCGGGAAGGCGACGAGGCGGTGCTCGTCGTCCGCAATGACTTCGCGTCCGAGGAGCAGCGCTTCCTCGCCGAGTGCGTGGTGATCATCTGGCACCGGCTCTGCAGCTGGCTGATAGGGCGGCGCATCCCGCTGACCTGGACCTCTTTCGCCTCTCCCCCGCCGCCGTACAAGGACGAGTTCCCTCAACTCTTCGGCTGTCCGGTGCACTTCGGGTCCTCGCGTACGGGTGCCGCGTTCCCCGCGCAGTACCTCGCCGCACCCCTCGTACGCGACGAAGGCGAGCTGGCGCAGATGCTGCGGCGGGCGCCGTTCGAGCTGCTCAGCCGGCGCGAGTACGGGACGACGGTGGCCGAGCAGGTGCGGCGGGCGCTCGTGCGGGCGCTCGGGGACTCACCACGGCTGCCCGCGCTCGGCGAGATCGCGGCGCGCCTTGCGGTGAGCCCGGCGACGCTGCGGCGGCGGCTCGCGGCGGAGAGCACCTCGTACAAGGAGCTGAAGGACACCGTGCGCAGGGACGCCGCGATCGCGGGGCTCGCCGAGGGCAGCGAGCCGATCGCGGAGCTGGCGGCGCGGCTCGGGTTCTCCGAGGACACGGCCTTCCACCGGGCCTTTCGGCGGTGGACGGGGACGACACCGGGGGCGTACCGGCTGGCCACGGCGGCCCAGGTGGCACCGGCCGCTCATGAGACGCGGAGTCAGCAAAGCTGAGCTGCCCGGTCAGCCCGCAACTTACTCGCCAGTCACTACCTTCACCTCAACTGACCCATCCCCACAGGACAGTTGGGAGAGCCGCATGCGTATCCCCAGATCGCTCCTCTCGGGACTGTGCACCGCCGCCCTGGCCGTGGCCGTACTGCCGGCCACAGCCTCCGCGGCGCCCCAGGCCGCGGAGCAGCCCGGCGACGTCATCAGCGTCGCCGATTCATCGTTCCATCCGCTGCCGCTGCAACCCACCAACACCAAGGCCTGGAAGATCAGTTACCGGTCGACCTCGGCGACCGGACAGGCCAACACCGTCACCGGCACCGTGATCGTCCCCAAGGACGGCAAGAGCGGACCGCGCCCCCTGATCACCTACGCCGTGGGCACCGTCGGCCTCGGGGACTCCTGCGCACCCAGCGCGGGCTTCCCCAAGGGCACCACGATGGAGGCCAATCTGATCCAGCAGTACCTGTGGCGCGGCTGGGCCGTGGTCGTCACCGACTACGAGGGACTCGGCACACCGGGCGAGCACACCTATACGGCAGGGCCTTCGGCCGGGCACGCCATGCTGGACGCGGCACGCGCCGCCCAGCGTATTCCGGCCGCGGCGTCCTCGGGGATCACCGCACAGAGCCCGATCGGAATCGTCGGCTACTCACAGGGCGGTCAAGCCTCGTCCTGGGCAGCCGAGTTGAAGGATTCGTACGCGCCCGAGCTGAACGTCAAGGGCACGGCGACCGGTGGCGTACCGGCGCATCTGGAGAAGCTGGTGCCGGTGCACAACGGGTCCTACGGATCGGGGCTGCTCTTCATGGCGGCCGCGGGCCAGGACGCCGCGTATCCCGAGCTGAAGCTCGACTCGTATCTCAATACGGCGGGCAAGGCGCTGATCGGGTTCTTCCGCAACAACTGCGTGGCCATCGACTCGACGGTCGGATCCTTCAAGCGGATCTCCGATCTGACGACCAGGGATCCGCTGGCGACGCCCGAGTGGCAGAAGCGGCTCAACGAGTCGGATCTCGGCACGCACAAGCCGGATCACCCGGTGTACCTGTACCACGCGCTCGCCGATGAGCTGATCCCGTACTCGCTGGGGACGGGGCTGCGCAAGGACTGGTGTGCGCGGGGCGCCGCCGTGGACTGGCGGACGATCGTGGTCGGGGAGCACGTGTCCGGCGTGATCACCGAGGTGACGCGAGTGCAGAACTGGCTCGCGGACCGGTTCGCGGGGAAGCCGACGTCCGGCAACTGCTGACGGGGGCGGACGCGGCGGGAAGCGGGGCCCGGTTTTGTGCCGGGCCCCGCTTCAGTGCCGGTGAGGGCCTCGCTTCAGTGCCTGCGGGCCCCGCCTCAGTGCCGTTCCGGACCGCAGGACGACCCGTCGCTCGGCAGCGAGCCGTACAGCAGGAAGGCGTTGACCTTGCCCTTCACGCACTTCGACGAGGCGTAACCGGTGTGCCCCTCGCCCTTGTTGTCGAGGACCACGGCCGAGTCGCCGAGCCGTCGGGCGGTCTCGGGCGTCCACTGGTACGGGGTGGCCGGGTCGCCGCGGGTGCCGACCATCAGGAACTTCGGGCTGTCGACGTCCTCGATCTCGCGGATGTAGTCGGTGCCCTTGGGGCGGCCGGCGCACAGCAGCACCTCGTAGAGCCGGGCCGGTCCGAACACCGGCGAGGCCCGGGTGAAGTCGGCCTCCAACCGCTTGATGCCCGCTTCGTCCTTGAGGTCGGCCGCGGTCAACCGGTCCGGATCGTCGGCGCAGTTGACGGCGATCAGTGCGGCGGTGGAGTTGTCGAACGGGACGTCCTCCTCGTACGGGCCGATGTCACGCCCGTACGAGCCGACGTCACGCCCGTACAGGCCGATGTCACGCCGCTGCACGGGCGGCACCCCCTCCGGTGCGGACAGCACCAGGGCGCCGGAGATCCGCAGCAGGGTCCGCGGATCGCCGTCGGTGAGCAGCGAGAGCAGGCCCTGGGAGAGATACGGCCACAGGTCGCGCTGGTAGAGCGCGTGCCCCATGGCGGCGACCAGGTCCTCGCCGGTGAACTGGCCGAACATGCTCCGCACCGGGTCGGAGTTGAGCTGTTTCACCAGCTTGACGATGTTCTCCTTGGCCTCGCGCGAGTTGGGTCCGAGCGCGCAGCCGGTGTTCCCCGCGCACCAGGTGACGAAGTTGTCCAGGGCGGTCTGCTGGCCCTTGGCGCCCACCAGCGCCTGTTCGGCGAGCGGTTCGGTAAGGGTGTCCACGCCGTCCAGCACCATCCGGCCGACCTTCTTCGGGAACTGCGCGGTGTACACGGCGCCGAGCCGCGTCCCGTAGGAGAAGCCGAGATAGTTGAGCTTCTTGTCGCCTAGCGCCGCGCGGATCACATCGAGGTCGCGCGAGACGTCCACGGTCCCCATGTGCGCGAGGACGGGACCGGAGTGCTTGCGGCACACCTCGTACTGCGCCTTGAGCATGTCCAGCGCGAGGGCGGCCTCGTCCCCGTCCTCCCCCGGCGGCTCGAGCTCCGGCATATCCGAACCGTCACCGCAGGTCACGGGCGCGCTGCGGCCCACACCGCGGGGATCGAAGCTCACCACGTCGTACGCGTTGGTCAGTTCGCCGAAGACCTTCTCACCGCCTGCGAGGCCGGGCACACCGGGGCCGCCGGGGCCGCCGAAGTTCAGCACCACGGAGCCGCGCGGCTTCTTCACCGAGGCCTTGAAACGGGCCATCGCCAGCTGCAGGGTCTCCTTGCCGGGGTCGGCGTAGTCCAGCGGGACCTTGACCGTGCCGCACTCCAGGCCTTCCGGCGCATGCGCGAGCCCCTTGCACGCGCCCCACTTGATCTGCTGGCTGTAGAAGCTGCGCAGATCCGGCGGCCGGTCCTCGTCGGCGGACCCGGCCCGGGCGGCGCCGCTCCCGAGCAGGGTCAGGGCGGCTACTGAGGCGATCGCGCGTATGTGCATCGGCAGCCCTTCGCTGGGGGTGCCCCTTGGGCCACGATAGGTGGGGGGCGCTTTCCAGGCATTTCGGCCTGATGGCGCATGTGACCGGGTACCCGGGGGCGCAGCCGGCCGGAGTCGGGGCATCGGCCCTGTTCAGGGCATCGACCTGGACCCCGACCGTCGAGTAGCTTGCGCATCCGAAGATCATTCGAGAATCAACCATCCGCAGCCCGGGAGCCCGCCGATGACCGTCGTACGCCTGGGGCACCCCCCTCGCCTCGCTCCCGTGCTGTTCGCGGGCGCCGTGCGCTCACCTCTGAAGCGGCCCCGCCCCGACGCGCCGCTGCCCGAGCGCTCGGTCGAGCTCGCCGAGGCCGCGGTGGATCCGGCGCGGCTCACCGCGTACGCCGAGCTGTGCGGGTTCCCGGCGGACGGGCGGCTGCCTGTCACGTATCCGCATGTGCTCGGCTTTCCGCTGGCGATGAAGCTGATGGCGGCGCGGGACTTCCCGCTGCCGCTGCTCGGCCTGGTCCATACGTCGATCGAGATCCGGCAGGAGGCGGCGCCGCTGCGGGTCGGGGACCGGCTCGAACTCTTCGTACACGCCGAGAAGTTGGCGCCCCACCGGCGCGGCACGGAGGCGACCGTGGTGACGCGGGTGCGGTGCGCGGGACGGGCCGAGACGGTGTGGATGTCGCGGTCGACGTATCTGGCACGGCACGGGAAGCCCGGGCAGGCACCGGACCGCCCTGCGGACAACCCCCTTCCCGTACAGGCGACTTGGCGCCTTCCGGCCTCGCTCGGCCGGCGCTACGGGGCCGTCTCCGGCGACCGCAACCCCATCCATCTGCACCCGCTGACAGCCAGGGCCTTCGGCTTCCCGCGGCAGATCGCCCACGGGATGTGGACGGCGGCGCGGTGTCTGGCGGAGCAGCCGTTCGAGGGGCCGGTGGATGTACGGGTGGACTTCAAGGCGCCCGTACTGCTGCCGAGCACCGTGGCGTACGGGGCGGAGGCCGGCGCCTTCGAACTGCGGGGCGGGGACGGCAGGTTGCATCTGTCGGGGCAGGTGTCACTGCGCGGGTGAGCCCCACGTCACTTGGGAGGTGACCAGGGCTTTCCGTGCATCAGGTTGGCCAGGCCCGACCAGGCGAAGTTCATCAGGGTGGTGGCGGCTTCGCGGGCGGTGACGCCGGGGGTCGCATTGGCCCAGACGGCGAGCGCCTCGGCCGCGCCGACCAGCGCCTCGGCGAGCGGGGCGACCTCGCCCTCGGGGAGCGTCGGATTGCTGTGCGCCTCGCGGGCCGCCTCGGCGATGAGCAGCGTCACGAAAGCGACGATCTCCTCGCGCATCACGGCCACTTCGCGCGCGAAGGGTTCGCCGTGGGTACGGGCCTGGCTGTGCAGGACCGCCCAGCCGTCGGGGCTCTCGGCGGTGTGGGTGAAGAAGGCCAGCAGTCCGGCCCACAGCTGCTGGTCGGCGGGCTCACCGGGCGTGATGCCGCCGCGCACCGCCTCGACCAGGGCGGCGGCCTCGCGCCGGATACAGGCGCTGAACAGGTCTTCCTTCGAGTTCAGATACAGATAGACCAACGGCTTGGAGACACCGGCGAGTTCGGCGATCTCGTCCATGGAGGCCGACCGGTAGCCGCGCCTGCCGAAGGTGGCGACGGCGGCGTCCATCATCTGCCGCTCCCGCTCGGCCCGCGGCATCCGCTTGCCTCTACGGCCGCCGGCCGCCTTCTTCCCAGCGCCCGTCTCCTGCACCGGCCCCGCCCTCCCCGCGTCCTGCCCCAGCACGTCGAGGCAAGCGTACGCATGCATATGCCAGGGCGGACCGGGGGTGGGCGGACCACGGGTGGAGGGTGCCGCGCGGCCGCCCTCGCGGTGGTGCTCCCCGGCTGCCCGGACGGCGTTGCTCCCCGGCCGCGCGCGGTGTTGCTCCCCGGCCGCGCGCGGTATTGCTCCCCGGCCGCCCGGGTTACGCCGCGGCCGCCTCGTACTCGGCCCTGCTCAGGCCATGCACCCGGGCCACCCGCCCGGCCCCCGGATCCACCGTCTCCCGGAGCAGCCGCATCCCCAGCTTGGCCATGATCCGTTCCGAAGCCGTGTTCTCGGGCTGGGCGATGCTGACGATCTGGTTCAGACCCCGGTCGAGGAACCCGAAGCGAAGGGCCGCCCCGGCGGCCTCCGTCGCGTACCCCTTGCCCCAGAACTCACGCCCGAGCCGCCAGCCGATCTCGACCGCCGGCAGCACCTCGGGCAGGAAGTGCGGCACCGAGAGCCCGGTGAACCCGGCGAGCCGGCCGCTCTCGCGCACCTCGACCGCGAAGAGCCCGAACCCCTCGTGCTCCCACTCCCGCTCGATCGCCTCGATCCCGGCCCGGGTACGCGCCTCGTCCCGCACCGACCCGTCGCCGATCCAGCGCATCACCTCGGGGTCGGCGTTGACGGCGGCCATCGCGGCCACGTCCTCGTCGCGCCAGCGCCGCAGCACGAGCCGCGCGGTCTCGATCCTCTTCACCCGATGCTCCCTTCGCGGCCCGTCGCCGCCCGTCGCGACCTCCATCCTCGGCGACGGGAGCGGCGCCCGGCCAGACCCGTTGGACGCCTCGGCAGCGGGCCGTAGGCCCTGCCGTCCCCAGGCCCGAAGGGCGCAACCCGGCGGCCTCACGGGTGATCGCACCGGGGCGCCGACCGCCAGGTCACCCCTTGCGGGGTCCGCGGCGCCTACCGTCCGCGCGCATGGACACCCTCATCTTCGGCGGGCTGCTCGCCGCCCTGGTGGTCCTGTACCAGGACCGCCCGAGAAAGATCATCCTCGCCATCTGGTGGGTGGTGCTGCTGGCCACCATCGGCCTGCTGTCGCACCACATCACCAGCAGCCTCAAGCTCGGACTGAGCTACTGACATGGCGGCGACGACCTCCGCGCCCGCGGACACCACCCGCCCCGGCAGCCTCCTGGGCCGGCTCCAGTTCTGGTTCGCCTGCTTCTTCGCCGTCGGCTGGACCGGCGTGGTCTGCGGCGGACTCGGCGTGCAGTTCATCAGCTGGGACTACCCGTGCCCGCTGTGCATGGTGCAGCGCATGTTCATGCTGCTCGCGGCGCTCGGCGCGGCCTGGATCGTGCGCCGCGGCATGAGCGGGTCCCTCACCGGCCGCGACTACATGATGGGCTGGGGCATGGCGCTCGTCGCCGTCATGGCGGGCGGCTTCACGTCCTGGCGCCAGACGATGCTGCACATCCTGCCCGGCGACAAGGGGTACGGAAGCCCGGTGCTCGGCCTGCACATGTACGTATGGGCCTGGATCCTCTTCATGGCCTCGGTGGTGGCCGTCGGCATCGTCCTGACCTTCGCCCACCTCACGTCCGACACCGAACTCCCCACGTCCCCGCTGTACCGCACGGCGGGTCTTGCCGTGCTCGGCTTCGTCGGCCTGGTGATCGCGGTGAACCTGGTGGCGGTGTTCTTCCTGGAGGGCTTCCACTGGTTCCTGCCGGACGACCCCAGCCGCTACCAGTTCTTCCACGACGTGGGTATCACTGACTGACCTACGACAAGGGGTCCATGCGATGACGAACCGGAGCGGCAAGGTCGACACGTTCATGGAGACGGTCGAGCACCCGCACAAAGAGGCGGTCGAATATCTCCGCACCGCGATCCTGGCGGCCGACCCCGACCTCACCGAGCAGGTGAAATGGAACGCACCGAGCTTCTGCTACGACGGCACCGACCGGATCACCTTCCAGCTCAAGTCCCCGGACGTACAGCTCATCTTCCACCGGGGCGCCAAGGTGAAGGACGGCACCGGCGACTTCTCCTTCAAGGAGGACAGCGGCCTGATGCGGTGGCGGTCCGGTGACCGGGCAACGGTCACGTTCAAGGACCTCGCCGACGTGAAGGCACACGAGAAGGCCTTCATCGAACTGGTCGGCCGCTGGATCCAGGCCTGAGGCCGTCCCACAGCGGCGGGCCGCGCGGGGGCCTTGTTATCGTGCGCCGATGTCAACGATCAAGCAGATCCAAGTGACCTTCGACTGCGCGGAACCCGCGCGTCTCGCCGCCTTCTGGTCCGAGGTGCTGGGGTATGTCGTGCCTCCGGTCCCGGAGGGGTTCGCCACGTGGGTGGACTACCACCGCTCGCTGCCGCCCGAGGATCAGCCGGTCTACTTCGCGTGCAGCGATCCCTCGGGTGCGGGCCCGCGCGTGCTCTTCCAGCGCGTTCCCGAAGGGAAGGTCGTCAAGAACCGGCTGCACCTCGATGTGCGGGCCGGTCTCGGGCTGGTGGGTGAGGAGCGGCTGGCCACGCTGGAAGCCGAGTGCGCGCGGCTGGTCGCGCTTGGCGCGGTCCATGTGCGAACGATGCTTGCCGACGGCGAGAACGAATCCTGCATTGTGATGCAGGACATCGAGGGCAACGAGTTCTGCCTCGACTGAGGTCTGCCTCGACCGAGTTCTGCCTCGACTGAGGCCTGCCTCGACCGAGGTCTGCCTCAGGCAAGAACGGCAAGGTGCCCGCACCCCACAGAGGAGTACGGGCACCGAGGCCAAGGAACCGATCAGGCAGCAGCCGGCACGGCGCGCGTGTCCTCGCGCGGCTCGTCGTACGCGTCGATCGGAGACGCGGAGGCCGAGTTGTAGGCCTCCTTGTCGAGGATGCCCTCACGGGCGGCCACGATGACCGGGACGGCCGCCTGGCCGGCCACGTTAGTAACCGCACATCAACCATGCATGTCCCGCTAGCCTGATCTCAAGTCCGTTGAAATGGCTGGGGGTTGGCCGTGGCGAAGCCAAGGCGCGTGGGGATCTACGTACGGATCAGCAAGGACCGCAAGGGCCAGGAGCTGGGCATTCAGCGCCAGGAACAGGCCTGCCGCGAACTGTGCGACCAGCGAGGTTGGTCAGTGCACGCGATCTATCCGGACAACGACATCTCAGCGTCGACCACGAGCCGCAAGCAGAGACCCAAGTACGCCGAGATGCTGCGGGACGCCAGAGACGGGGTGATCGACGCCATCGTCGTGTACTCGATCGACCGACTGACGCGCCGGATCTCCGAGTTGACCGCGTTCCTGGAAGAGCAGAAGGAGCACGGGTTCCTCTTCGCCACCACCGAGGGCGAGGACACGTCCACGGCTTCAGGTCGGATGATCCTGACCATCAAGGGTGCGGTCGCGCAGCAGGAGACCGAACGCATGGGAGAGCGGATCAATGCCGCGCTCCTGCAACGCCGGGAGAAGGGCAAACCCCACGCCGGCGGTCCCCGCGTCTTCGGGTTCGAGGCCGGTTCGAACTTCCAGCGCATCGTGCCCGAGGAAGTCGAGCTGATCCGCGACGGCTACAACATGCTCATGAACGGCAAGACGCCCGGGGACGTGGCCCGAGCCTGGAACAGCGCAGGTTCCCGTTCATCCGGCGGACAGACGGAGTGGACGATCCACAAGGTCAAGCGGGTCTACCGCTCCGAACGACTGGGCGGAGTCGTCACCTACAAAGGCCAGGACATCGGCGACAGCATCTACCCGCACCCCTTGACCCGAGAGGAGTGGGAGAACACCCAAACGGTGCTGGACAGCCGTGCCACCCCTGCCGCTCAGGGATCGGGCAAGCGCAAGCACCTGTACTCCGGCTTCATGACGTGCGGGCACTGCGGCTCAACTCTCAGCGTTCAGTGGCAGAAGAGGGGGAATGTCACCTCTCGGCGCACCTACTGCAATTCGACCCAGGTGAAGCGCGACGGGCAGATGGCCTGCGGGAAGGTCAGTCGCCAGTACACGTGGATCGAAGACCGCCTCAATATCGTGGTGACAGCAGCGCTGAAGACACGGAAGCCGGCCCCAGCACCGGAACCGGACGAGGACCTGATGCAGGAGATCAGGAACCTGGAGGAGCGAATTCGGCTTCTGCGTTCCCGCTGGAAGGACAGCGCAATCGAGGACGAGGACTACTTCGACGCCCTCACCCACCTGCGCGCAGAACTCAAGAGGCTTCAGGCTCGCGAAAGTGCCCTGGTGATCGCTGCGACCCGCACTGCGCCCGACATGCTCGCTCTATGGCTCGATGACAAGCCGGAGAACCTTGAACGCCGACGAGAGATCGCAGCCACGGTGATCAAGGAAGTGCAGGTGTTCAGCGTAGGTCGCGGCAGGCGGAGGCCACCGGAACCCGAATCCATCAAGATCACGTTGACAGGCGCAAGTTCTTCCTCAGCTCCCTGACCGCACGCTGGTTCTCCTCCACGATGTAGCTGTCCAACACGGCTTGTAGGCGAACGTCGTAGTCATCCGGGGGCACCCAGTCGGCAAGAAGCTCAGCAACCCACTGGGGAATCTCTTCCTCGTCAGCAGCCATGTCAGTTCACCCCTACATGATCACCTTGCAGCGCCTCACGAGCGGTTTCGCGGTTGATCCGGATGTCTTCGGCGATTGATGCGGCGAGGGCAGATTCGCCGGGGGTGTGGCCGTGGCCGGCGTACTGCCAGTGGGCCAGGACCAGGGTGGTATCCGGTTCGGGCAGGCCAAGGTTCTGGCGTTGCTGTTCGGCGCGATGCCCGCCGGTAGAGCGGGACTGGTCGCACGCGCCCAGGCCAATCGGCCTACGCCGGCAGGCCCGCGGTCCACGGTGACGCGGGCAACGCCCCCACCGTGCCGCCACCGCGATCCGGCCTCTGAAATGAGAAAGACCAAGAGCAACACCATGCCCAGTCGCATGCGAACGGGCAGACCCCAAGAACCCCAACAAACCAAAAGGACTCACAAAGTGAGGTAGATCCGCAAAGGGATCTGGGCCGCGCAAGCGCGGCGGCGCCGTCCGGCCGCCGCCACGCACCTCCCTCAATGTCTACGCCACCGGGGGCGCGCGTCGGCGACCGGCCGCGCCCGCGAGGGGCGAAAAGCAACATGGGGCCAAGGGGGATGGAACCGTACAGGCACAAGCCGCTTTGTGCTTTACAAACGAGGCCGGATCGCGGCGGCGGCACGATGCTGGCGAACCCGCTCCCATGGACCAAGTCCCCGGCGAGGGCCGCAAGGCCAGACGCGTGCTCAACCCGCATGCCGAACTGCCCAGCCGGCCGATTCGGGTGCGCGGCCGTCCCAGGGCAGAAGGTGAGGAGAGATGGAAGGCAGGGATCAGGTCAGACCAGTGGGTGGGGCGGCCGGCAACCAGCCTTCCATTTCCCTCAATCGGCTTCGTCCACGCTGACCGCGTTGCCCGGTAGACCCTCTTCATTCAACCGGGCAACAATGCGGGCGTCCGCCGCGATATCCGGAGGAAGGATCGTGCCCCTGTCCAGCTTAGCGGTGAGAAGTTGTTCGACATCGACGAGAGCCGGCCCCGCGTGAGCCCCTTCCCGCCAAAGTGACGCACCTTCCAGTATCGCCCCATTCAGTTCTGCCTCACTAAAATCGACACCCCAAAGAATAGCGGACGAGAGGTTTGCGCCTCTAAGCGTGGCACCCTGAAAATGTGACCCCGCGAAATGGGCGCCGGATAGATTCGCATTGTCTAGAATCGCTTCAGAGAAATTAGAATCCCACATGACGGATGAAGATAGGTCTGTACCCGCCAGGGCGGAGAGCGCTAGATCCACCCCATCGAGCTCAAGTCCTGCCAGGTGGAGGCCGCTTAGCTGCACGAACAAGCCCGGGCCACCTAGGCGCGTGAGCAGCACCTCAAGGGCGGCGTGAACATCTTCGGCAGGCTTGGAAGGCAGAGGCGTAGCAGCCAGCGCCAGGTCCATCTTGCGTTTAGCGCTCCGGCGGGCTGAAACTATACGGTTATGTTCGCCGGGAATACCGTCAAGGGCGCGCGGGGTCTGTTCCCGCACGAACGTCAGGAGAACTTGACACGCATGGGTTGCTTGGTCCGGAGCATCCTCAACGATCTGCTCTAGCGCTCTAATCCCTCCGAGCCTGACGTATAACCGATCCGACCCCAAGCGTTCCAGAGCTTTAGTGAATCGATCCGTCACTTGACCACGACGACTCAAGCGATAGTTGAAAGCTGTGAACGTAAGAGCAACTCCGGCTCCAATAGCAGCCAACACTTGAACCACCGCGAGACGAAACTGTCCAACCGCTGCCGCCCTTGCAGCACCATCCATTCTGTCCCAGTCCGCCCCGGATAACCATTCCACATACACCCTGCTTATCGGAGTGAAGATTAGAGCGAGGGCACCAGAGAGGAAAAACGCGACGACAACAGCAATCCTCGCCCGCGTCCATCCTTGGGATATCGACCAGCCATGCCGACGACCGGCGGCGGCGTACACTCCAAAAGCCCGCTTTTGCTTCCATCGTCGCCACATCCCACCAGGATGCCAACCCTGGTGGCCGCATGGTGGAGATGGACCAAACCGGACGCGGCCACCTCTACGTGCGCGGGGGGACCTTGCCCGCCTCGCGATCTGCCAGGAACAGCTTCACAGGGTCACCGCCACGCATCCCGGAGATCATGATGTAGTAGGCGTCCAGCTCATGCGCGCAGCGTGCGCACACCCAGCCGTACAGCGGTTTCTCTCAGCCCTGCACCCAGCTCCACAACGCGTACATTTCTGCCCGGACTTGGCGACCATGAGCTGAGTCTGCTGCGCGAGATTGGGCGAGACAAGAGCAACTTCGGCCGAGCACTTGGGTGGAGAGGCTAGCGAACAGCGAGGTGCCCGCACCCCCACACCGGGAGTACGGGCACCGAGGCCGAGAAGAGGATTCAGGCAGCAGCTGGCACAGCGTGCTTGTCCTCGTACTGCTCGTCGATCGGAGACGCGGTAGCCGAGTTGTACGCGTCCTTGTCGAGAATGCCTTCACGAGCAGCCACGATCAACGGTGTTGCAACTTGGCCGGCCACGTTCGTCGCGGTGCGCATCATGTCCAGGATCGGGTCGATCGCCAGGAGCAGGCCCACGCCCTCCATCGGGAGACCCAGGGTGGAGAGGGTCAGGGTGAGCATGACCGTCGCGCCGGTCAGACCCGCGGTGGCCGCGGAGCCGATGACCGAGACGAAGACGATGAGCAGGTACTCCTTGATGCCCAGCTGCACGTCGAAGATGTGCGCGACGAAGATCGCGGCGATCGACGGGTAGATCGCGGCGCAGCCGTCCATCTTGGTCGTGGCGCCGAACGGGACGGCGAAGGAGGTGTACTCCTTCGGCACGCCGAGGCGCTCGGTGACCTTCTGGGTCAGCGGCATGGTGCCGACCGAGGAGCGGGAGACGAAGGCCAGCTGGATCGCGGGCCAGGCGCCCTTGAAGAACTGCAGCGGGTTGACCTTGGCGACGGTCGACAGGAGCAGCGGGTAGACGCCGAACAGGACCAGGGCGCAACCGATGTAGATGTCCGCGGTGAACGTCGCGTACTTGCTGATCAGATCCCAGCCGTACGTGGCGATGGCGGTGCCGATGAGGCCGATGGTGCCGATCGGGGAGAGCAGGATGACCCACCACAGGGCCTTCTGCAGCAGCTCGAGGATGGACTCGCTCAGGTCGAGGATCGGCTTGGCCTTCTCGCCGATCTTCAGGATGGCGATACCGGCGACGGCGGCCATGAAGACGATCTGCAGCACGTTCAGCTCGGTGAACGGCGTGATGATGTCGGTCGGGATGATGCCGGTCAGGAAGTCGACCCAGGAGCCGGTGGAGTCGGGCTTCGCGCCGTCCTTCGGCGTGAGGCCGGTACCGGCACCCGGGTTGGTGACCAGGCCGATGACGAGGCCGATGACGACCGCGATCAGCGACGTGATCATGAACCAGAGCAGCGTGCGCGAGGCGAGGCGCGCCGCGTTGTTGACCTTCCGCAGGTTGGTGATCGACACCAGGATCGCGAAGAAGACCAGCGGGGCGACGGCCAGCTTGAGCAGCTGGACGAAGATCGAGCCGATCTGGTCGAGCGTCGTGGTCAGCCACTCGACCTCGCCGTTACGGGCGATGGCACCGAGGCCGACACCCACGACGAGACCGATGAGGATCTGCGCCCAGAAGGGCAGGGGTATGCGGAAGCCGGCGGGCTTCTGCGGGGAGTCCTGGACAGTCGAGGACACGGGGGCACTCCAGTTGAGGTGCGCGGGGGCATGGGGGGACGTACGGACTTCAAGGTGGAGCGACGGCCGCAAGTGTCAGGTGAAGCGGCGCCGCTGCATTGTGTCGCTAGCTCAAGCGCGGCAACAGGCCGCGGACATGCAGCGGCAAAGATCGACATGCAGGCGCGCGACGAGCGCAATGCTCTTCGGGTCGCGGGGCGCAGCTGCTGTCTTCATGTCGAACACGTTAACACTTGAACTTTGGGGAACTCAAAGGGCTGCTTTGGGGCCGAAGGGCCCGAAGACCAGGAAACCCCTGGGCCGAAGGGCCCAGGGGTGGCGAAGTGTGACGAGTCTTACAGGCGTTCTGCGGCGCGGCCTGCGCCTCAGATGCCGTCCTCCATGCTGCGGTTCTCCGCGAACCGGGTCTTGGCGCGGTCGACGCGGGTGACGATCTGCTCGGACATCTCGTCGCGCTGCTTGCGCAGGAGCACGAAGCTGAGCGGCGCGGAGATGACGATGGCGAGCACCAGCACCCACAGGTAGTTGGAGTCGCCGAGGCCGCGCGGGAGGACCCCGAAGTAGACCAGGGCCCACAGCACGGCGAAGCTGCCGACGAAGATGCCGATACGCATCAGGCTGTAGCGGAGAGTGGCGTTCACCTTGGCTGCCACGGCTGGCCTCTTTTCATTCCGAGAATCCTGCCCGACCAGTGAACCATGTCCGTTTTCCGGTCAGTACAGGGGCAGATACATCGTGATGTCGTCCCGGTCGTCCCCGGGTTCGACCCGGATCGCTCCGGGCACCCGGCCGCCGTCCTTGTAGCCGCAGGACGCGTAGAACCGGTCGACCCCGGTGCCGCCGCGGCAGGTGAGCCGGATCAGCTCGATCCCGTCGAACCCGCGCGCGGCCTCCTCGACGGCGGCCATCAGGTCACGCCCGTACCCCTTGCCCTGGTGCCGCGGGTGCACCATCACGGTGTACGCCCAGATCCAGTGCCGCATGAGGCGATGGGTGTTGTACGTGAGGAAGGCCGTCGCGGCGACGGCGCCCTCCTCGTCGTACCCGACGAGGAGCCGGGTGCGGCCCTCCGTCATCGCGGCGAAGTGCTTGACCAGCTCGGGCCGTATCTCCTCGGCGGTGACGGGCGGGACGAACCCGACGGCGCCGCCCGCGTTGGACACATCGGCCCAGAGCGCGAGCAGGCCGTCACGGAGCTGTGGACCTATGGCGGGGTCCAGTTCGAAGCGCAAGGGCATGGGTCGGGAGCCTCAGACGCGCATGGGCTGCGGCGACTCGCGGCGGTCCGCCTCGGGGCCGGGGTACTCGCGGATGATCTCGTAGCGCGTGTTGCGCTCGACGGGCTGGAAGCCTGCGTCGCGGATCAGGTCGAGCAGGTCCTCGCGGCCCAGCTTGTTGGGGGTGCCGTAGTTGTCGGCGTCATGCGTGATCTTGTACTCGACGACCGAGCCGTCCATGTCGTCCGCGCCGTGCTGCAGCGCGAGCTGGGCGGTCTGCACTCCGTGCATCACCCAGAAGACCTTGACGTGCGGGATGTTGTCGAAGAGCAGACGCGAGACCGCGAAGGTCTTCAGGGCCTCGGCGCCGGTCGCCATCGTGGTGCGCGCCTGCAGCTTGTTGCGGACCTTGCCGTCCTGCATGTCGACGAAGTCGTGCTGGTAGCGCAGCGGGATGAAGACCTGGAAACCGCCGGTCTCGTCCTGCAGTTCACGCAGCCGAAGGACGTGGTCGACGCGGTGGCGGGGCTCCTCGATGTGCCCGTACAGCATCGTGCACGGGGTCTTCAGACCCTTGGAGTGCGCGAGCCGGTGGATGCGCGACCAGTCCTCCCAGTGGGTGCGGTGGTCGACGATGTGCTGACGCACTTCCCAGTCGAAGATCTCGGCGCCGCCGCCGGTCAGGGACTCCAGACCGGCCTCGATCAGCTCGTCGAGGATGTCGGAGGCCGACATCCCGGAGATCGTCTCGAAGTGGTGGATCTCGGTGGCGGTGAAGGCCTTCAGGGAGACGTTCGGCAGCGCCTTCTTGAGCTCGCTGAGGGAGCGCGGGTAGTAGCGCCACGGCAGGTTGGGGTGCAGACCGTTGACGATGTGCAGCTCGGTGAGGTTGTCGTTCTCCATCGCCTTGGCGAGGCGGACGGCTTCCTCGATGCGCATCGTGTACGCGTCCTTCTCGCCCGGCTTGCGCTGGAACGAGCAGTACGCGCACGACGCGGTGCACACATTGGTCATGTTGAGGTGGCGGTTGACGTTGAAGTGGACGACGTCGCCGTTCTTCCGCGTCCGCACCTCGTGGGCGAGCCCGCCCAGCCAGGCCAGATCGTCGCTCTCGTAGAGCGCGATGCCGTCCTCGCGGGTCAGCCGCTCCCCGGAGCGGACCTTGTCTTCAAGTTCGCGCTTGAGTCCCGCGTCCACCTGGCCGCCTCCCAGAAATGACTACTTGTGCCGACCGTCCACGGTACGCCCCGCCACCGACACCTCCGGCGACCGCCCCCCGTACAACGCGGGCTCAGAGCTGCTCGGGCAGTTCGCCGACCCGGTTCTCCCACTTGGTGGAGAGCACGATGGTCGTGCGCGTACGCGAGACGCCCTTCGTGCCGCTGAGCCGGCGGATCGTCTTCTCCAGACCGTCCACGTCGCCCGCGCGCACCTTGAGCATGTACGAGTCGTCGCCCGCGATGAACCAGCAGTCCTCGATCTCGCTGAGGTCCCTCAGCCGGCGCGCCACGTCCTCGTGGTCGGCGGCGTCGGAGAGCGAGATGCCGATCAGGGCGGTCACACCGAGGCCGAGCGAGGCGGAGTCGACCGTGGCGCGGTAGCCGGTGATGACGCCCGCGCTCTCGAGCCGGTTGATGCGGTCGGTGACGCTGGGTCCCGACAGGCCTACGAGACGGCCCAGTTCGGCGTACGACGCCCGGCCGTTCTCTCTCAGGGCCTGAATGAGCTGCCTGTCCACCGCGTCCATGCGCCGGCACCTTCCATTATTTAGCGATCCTGCGAGTTTAGGTGTAAAATCTAAGGCATGCAGGGCGGTTCCCCTGCGATTCTTGCAGAACTTTTCGCGTTTCTCGCGTTTTCTGCGGCTTGCGGTCGCAGAAGATCAACGACGATCTATAGGAGTGTCCTCACCGTGTACACGCTCGAGATGGCCTACGCCCACATGCGCTCGCTGCAGGAGCTGGCCGACCGCTCGCGTGCCCACAAGTCCCCGATCGCCGCTGCCCGCGCGGACAAGGTGTCCCGCTCGGTGCGCGGCAAGAAGCGCTGAGGCCCCCCGCGCGTCAGCGCTGAGGCCCTTCGCGGGAGCCGCCGCCGAGTTCACCCTCCCAGCGGCGGTACAGCCCGTGCGGCACCCCTGCCGCGTCGAGCACCCGCCCCGCGACGAAGTCCACCAGATCCTGGATGTGCGTCGCCCCCGCGTAGAACGCCGGCGAGGCCGGGAGCACCACGGCTCCCGCCTCGTCCAGGCTCACCAGATGCTTGAGCGTCTGCCCGTTCAGCGGTGTCTCGCGCACCGCGACCACCAGCTTGCGGCTCTCCTTGAGCGTCACACTCGCCGTGCGCTGCAGCAGGTCCTTCGAGAGTCCCAGTGCCACTCCGGCCACACAGGCCGTCGAGGCGGGCACGATCAGCATCCCCTTGGTCTTGTACGAGCCCGAGCTCGGCCCGGCCGCGAGGTCACCGGCGCTCCAGTGCCGTACGTCGCCGAGGCCGGGGTGCGGGAACGTTTCGGGCTTGCCGTCCGCTCCCCGGGCGAGCCACTCCCCCAGGTCCTCGCGCCAGTGCGCGTCTCTGTACGCGATGCCCGTCTCGTCGAGCAGCGTGAGCCGCGAGGCCCGGCTGACCACCAGGTCCACGCTCTCGCCCGCCGCGAGGAGCCCGCGCAGGACGGCTGCCGCGTACGGCGTCCCGGAGGCTCCGGAGACCCCTACGACCCAGGGGATGCGCTCGGCGTCGTTCATGCCCCCGAGCCTATCCGGCGGCCCGGAACCAGGCCGCGCCTCCCATGCGTTGAGCGAAGTGAGGGCCGCGCTGCGTGAGCGGTCCGCGAGCCTGGGGGTCCGCTCATGTCGTACGGATACACGTCACCGCTCCCGCCGCCCGCGCCCGCCGAGCGCCGCCGCGACCGCGCGAAGGCGGCCGGTCTGGTCATGGCCGGGTGGCTGGCGCTGCTGTGGCTGCTCGAAGCGGTCGACGTGGCCTCGGGCCACGCCCTGGACACGTACGGCATATCCCCGCGCGAGTTCACCGAGCTCCGGGACGTGATCCCGGCGGCCTTCCTGCACTACGGCTGGGACCACCTGATCGCCAACAGCATGCCGCTGCTCGTGCTCGGCTTCCTGGCGGCGCTCTCGGGGATACGGCGCTTCGCGGCGGTGGTCGCCACGATCGTGCTCGCGAGCGGTCTGGGTGTCTGGCTCACGGCGCCCGCGTACTCCGTGACGGCCGGCGCCTCGGGCGTGGTCTTCGGCCTCTTCGGCTATCTGCTGGTCCGCGGCTTCGTGGACCGCCGGATCGGCGATGTCGTGATCGGCCTGCTGGTCGGCGCCGTGTACGGCTCGATCCTGTGGGGCGTCCTGCCGACGACGGACGGCATCTCGTGGCAGGGGCACCTGTTCGGTCTGCTCGGCGGAGTGGTGGCGGCGTTCGCGTTCCGCCGCGCGCGCTAGCCGGACGCAGGCACCTCCACCGCACACAAGGGCCTGCGCCCTGATCAAGTCCGGCTAGAGCGCGGCGCGGGCCGACGTCAGGGCGTCCTTGACCTGCTGGACGACGCGGGCGGCGTCCTCGGGGTTGTTCACCACGTCCGTGTGGTTCATGTCGATGACGAGGACCTCGCTGGCCGAGTAGTGCTCGTGCACCCAGGCGTCGTAGCCGGACCACAGGGTCCGGTAGTACGCGACGAGGCTCTCGTCCTGCTCGAAGTCGCGTCCCCGCAGCCCGATCCGGTGCAGGACCGTCTCGAAGTCCGCCTTGAGGTAGACCATGAGGTCCGGCGCCTTGCGGTAGGGCAGGCCGTCGATCTCGCGCATCATCTCGGCGAGCAGCCCCTCGTACACCTGCATCTCGAGGGAGCTGATCCGGCCCAGGTCGTGGTTGACCTTGGCGAAGTACCAGTCCTCGTAGATGGACCGGTCGAGGACGTTGTCGCCCTTCTTGTACGCCTCCTTGATGGAGGCGAACCGGGTCTGCAGGAAGTAGAGCTGGAGGAGGAAGGGGTAGCGCTTGGCCTGTATCTCCTCGGGGCTCGCCGTGTAGAAGAGCGGCAGGATCGGGTTGTCGTCCACGCTCTCGTAGAAGACCTCGCTGCCCAGATCCTTGGCGATCAGCTCGGCGACGCTCGTCTTGCCGATGCCGATCATGCCTCCGACGCAGATCACCGGCATACCTCACTTCTCCCTGCGGGGTCGTCTCTTCGTACGAGCCAAGTCACGAACCAAGTCGCGAGCCACGAGACAACCCCCGGAGCCGCAGTGAAGCTTAAAGGACGAACGGACCCGGTCAGACAGCCGCGGCAGGAGCCGGCGGCACGGCCCGCTGCTTGTCCTTGCGCAGGGCGATCGCGGTCGCCACGGCGCCGAGTCCCTCCCACAGGCCCACCCCGATGAACCCGGCGGGCGCGCGGTCGCCGAGCACGGCCAGGGTGAAGACGGTGCAGGTGAGGAGGCGGAACGGAACGGTCCAGCGGAAGAAGGCCGTCCAATCGCTCGCTGCGGCAAGGACGTAGTAGACGCCCATGTTGAGCGCGGCCATGGACGAGGCCGTCAGGAAGACCACCGTGTAGTCGCCGTCGCCGCGTCCGCCGTCCGGCGCGGACGAGAAGCCCATCATCTTGATCAGGACGTCGGGGGCGATCAGGCCCACGATGCCCATGCCTGCGGCCAGTACACCGAATATGGACATGGTCCAGCCGGACAACGAACGCGGCAGGAGCTTGAACTGCACGGACTTCCCCCTCGTCGCGGCGCCCGGCGGATCGGCCGGCGCACGGTGAGCGTGCTGATGATCCGCTGAACATTACGACAGCGACTGACAGTTGACCGCTTCGGGGCCGTCCGCGGCTGCTCCGGCGCGGTCCGCGGCTGCTCCGGATCGGTCAACTGCGGGCGGTATCACCGGATTTCAGGCCTGCCGGCGCGCCCTGGCAAGGACGGTCTCGCGGCCGGCCACCGAGCCGATGTTCACGAGGGTGCCGCGCCGGCTCGCCTCTGTTCCCGCGGTGATCGCCGGGGCATGATGTCGCCGTGCCCACCGAGGAGTTCACCCACGACGTCACCGTTCCCGCCCCGGCGGCGCGGATCTTCGCGCACCTCGCGGACCCGGAGAGCTATATCGGGCTCTCTCCCCTGCTGGTCGCGGTACGCGATGTCGTCACCGACGGCGACGCGGTCCGGTACGTGGCGGTGGAGCGCTTCCGTGTCCTCGGCCCGCTGCGCTGGGACAACCCGATCCGCGTGACGATGACGTTCCCCGAGCACGGGCGGCGGATCGTGAGCGACGTCCAAAGCCCCGGCCGCGTCCGGCTGACCGCCAGGGTGGACCTCACCCCGGACGGGGCGGGCACCCACGTGACCGAGACCGTCAGCGTCACGTATCCGAAGCTGCTGCGCCCCCTGGTGATCGGTCAGGCGACCAAAGTGCAACGACACCGCCTCGCCGAGCTGACTCGGCGGATGACGGTGTCGTAGCGGACCTCCCGAAGCGGCTAGACCGTCAGGCCCCGCACCAGCAGATCGAGCAGCGCGCACACGAACAGCGCGATCCCGATGAACCCGTTCACCGTGAAGAACGCGCGGTTGAGGCGGGACAGGTCCTTCGGCGTCACGATCGCGTGCTCGTACGCGAAGGCCGCCGCCACGATCATCAGGCCGAGCCAGAAGAAGAACCCGGCGTCGGTGGCGTACGCGTACCAGGCGAGGAGCGCCGTCGTGACGACATGCGCACCCCGCGCCCCGTACAGCGCGGCCGCGATCCCGAAGCGGGCCGGCACCGACTTCACGCCCTCGGCGCGGTCCGCCGCCACGTCCTGGCAGGCGAAGATCAGGTCGAAGCCGCCGATCCAGATGCCGACCGCGAGCCCGAGGATGACCGCGTCCCAGGACCACTCGCCGGTGATCGCGAGCCACGCGCCGATCGGCCCTATGGCCTGGGCGAGGCCGAGGATCGCGTGCGGGAAGTTCGTGAACCGCTTGCCGTACGGATAGACCACCATCGGCACGACGGCGAGCGGCGCGAGCGCCAGGCACAGCGGGTTGAGCAGCGCCGCCGAGCCCAGGAAGATCACGACCGCGACGATCGCGCCGGTCCACGCGGACTTCACCGACACCGCACCGGTCACGAGTTCGCGCCCGGCCGTGCGCGGATTGCGGGCGTCGATCTCGCGGTCGATGATCCGGTTCGCGGCCATCGCGAAGGTCCGCAGCCCCACCATGCAGATGGTGACCAGGAGCAGCCGCCCCCAGTGGATGTTCTTGTCGAGCTGGAACATCGCGGTGAGCGCGGCGATGTACGCGAACGGCAGCGCGAACACCGAGTGCTCGATCATGACGAGCCGCAGAAACGCCTTCAGCCTGCTGCTTGACGGGGGCTGGCCCACGACCTCGTCGGCGGTGGTCATCATGCGAGGCTCTCCAGAAACGCGTCGAGGTCTGCCAGGAGCCCGGCAGCGGGCAGCGGGCCGGTCACGACCGCGAGGGGGCTCGCCTCGTCGCCGGGCGGGGTGAGGTGCGCGGTCAGGGACCAGGCGCCTTCGCCTTGCGCGGCCCCTTCGAGACGCAGTACGGCCCCGCCGTCGACGGTGAACTTCTCGCTCCCCGCGGCCAGTTCGGCCCGCAGCGCCTCGGCGAAGGCCGCGGGCTCGGCATCGCGTACGCCGGGCAGCTCGAAGCCGTCGCCCTCGCCGTCGCGCTCCCACAGCACGGCCCAGGTCCCGGACGGTCCCGCGAACTCCTCGGGTGTGACCCCGGCCTGCGCGGCGGCCCGCACCACCTCGGGGTCGGCCGGATCGATCTCGGGCCGCACCAGGGCCACGTAGTCGTCCTCGCCGAGGAAGAGCGCCGGGCCGCCCGTCGCCACGGGGCTCACAGGCCGTACTCCTTCCAGCGGCGGTCCACGAGTGTCGCCGTCGAGGGGTCGGACTCGACCATGTTCGGCCAGCCGCCGTCCCTCGTATAACCCTCTTCGGGCAGCTTCTTGGTGGCGTCGATGCCCGCCTTGCCGCCCCAGAACTGCTGGTACGAGGCGTGGTCGAGGTGGTCGACCGGGCCCTCGGTGATCATCAGGTCCCGCGCGTAGTCCGTGTTGCCGAGCGCGCGCCAGGCGACCTCGTGCAGATCGTGCACATCGCAGTCGGCGTCGACCACGACGATCAGCTTGGTCAGCGACATCATGTGCGCGCCCCAGATCGCGGACATCACCTTCTGCGCGTGCTTCGGATACTTCTTGTCGATCGAGACGATCGCGCAGTTGTGGAAGCCGCCTGACTCGGGCAGGTGGTAGTCCACGATGTCCGGCACGATGATCTTGAGGAGCGGCAGGAAGAAGCGCTCAGTCGCGCGGCCCAGCGGACCGTCCTCCGTCGGCGGCCGGCCGACCACGATCGACTGCAGCAGCGGCCGGCGACGCATCGTCACACAGTCGATCTTCAGCGCGGGGAATGGCTCCTGCGGGGTGTAGAAACCCGTGTGGTCGCCGAACGGACCCTCCGGCAGCATCTCGCCGGGCTCCAGCCAGCCCTCGATCACGACCTCGGCGTTGGCCGGCACCTGCAGCGGCACGGTCTTGCAGTCGACCATCTCGACGCGCTTGCCCTGGATGAACCCGGCGAGCAGGTACTCGTCCATGTCCCCGGGCAGCGGCGCGGTCGAGGCGTAGGTGACGGCGGGCGGGCAGCCGAAGGCAATGGCGACCGGCAGCTTCTCGCCGCGCTTGGCGGCCACCTGGTAGTGGTTGCGGCTGTCCTTGTGGATCTGCCAGTGCATCCCGATGGTGCGCTTGTCGTGGCGCTGCAGCCGGTAGAGGCCGAGGTTCCGGACGCCCGTCTCGGGGTGCTTGGTGTGCGTGAGCCCCAGATTGAAGAAGGACCCGCCGTCCTCCGGCCAGGTGAACAGCGCCGGCAGCTGCTCCAGATCCACGTCGTCGCCGGTCAGGACGACCTCCTGGACCGGAGCGTCCTTGACCTTCTTCGGCGGTACGTGGGTCATCGCGCCGAGCTTGCCGAAGGCCTCGCGGATGCCGACGAAGCCCTGCGGCAGCTCGGGCTTGAGCAGCCCGCCGATCTTGTCGCTGATCTCCGCGTACGACTTGAGGCCCAGCGCCTTGAGCAGGCGCCGGTCCGTCCCGTACACGTTCATGGCGAGCGGCATGGACGAGCCGCGCACGTTCTCGAAGAGGAGCGCCGGGCCGCCCGCCTTGTTGACCCGGTCGACGATCTCGCCGACCTCCAGATACGGGTCGACTTCGGCCTTGATGCGCTTCAGGTCGCCCTCGCGCTCCAGGGCCCGGAGCAGGGAGCGAAGATCGTCATAAGCCATACGTCCCAGTATCCGGCACCCGCTACCCTGGCCCCGTCACCGGGGGCGGCTAGGCCCGCCCCGCCATCGCTTCAGGGGGAATGCGCACACCATGCTCCGGATCCTGATGATCCTGATCCCGCTCGCACTGACGATCTTCGCGTTCATCGACTGTCTGAACACCCCCGAGGACGAGGCCAAGCACCTGCCGAAGATCGCCTGGGTCTTCATCATCCTTCTGTTCTGGGTCGTCGGCCCGATCGTCTGGCTCGCGGCCGGCAAGCAGCGCACGCCTCCGCAGGGCGGCCGCACCCCCTCGGAGTGGCACCGCAGCCACCGCACGACGTGGGTGGCGCCGGA
The DNA here is from genome assembly GCF_016464295.1 of Streptomyces sp. N35. Lineage (NCBI taxonomy): Bacteria > Bacillati > Actinomycetota > Actinomycetes > Kitasatosporales > Streptomycetaceae > Streptomyces > Streptomyces sp. N35. The sequence goes on from NZ_JAEIMH010000025.1 coordinate 77,579, forward strand.
CGACAATCCCGAGTTCCTGAAGTCCATCAAGGACGAGAACAAAAAGGACGAGTCCGTCCTCAAGGACTGGGAGGCGGACCTGCGCCGCCGCGAGGAGGAGCTCAAGAAGCGCGACGGCGGCGGCGAGGACACACCCAAGGACGAGCCCGGCAAGTGAGCTCTCGCCCTCCTGGTGAGCCTTCGACTCTCCTTGTGAGCCTTCGGCTTATTCGACGCTGATCGCGTCCAGCTTCGCCCGCAGATACGTGTGCGAGTCCACGGGCTCGTAGGCGGTACGGCCGGTGGGCGCGGGCAGCGACGCGACCCGGGTCCCCGGATCGCACTCGTAGAAGTAGACGAGCGACATCAGTTCCTCGCTCGGTACGTCGGCGGGCGGCGGCAGGACGCGATGGCGTCCGGAGCGCCAGCGGTCGCCGGTCCACCGGGCCATCAGATCTCCGATGTTCACGGTCAGCGCGGCCGGATCGTACGGCGCGTCCTGCCAGCCGTCGTCCGTGTAGACCTGAAGCCCGCCCTTGCCGTCCTGCCGGTCGAGCACGGTCACCGTCCCGAAGTCCGTGTGCGGACCGATCCTGAACTGGCCCTCCTGCGGCTCGCCCACCACGTCGCGCGCCGGATACCAGTTGATGTTGAAGCCCCAGGTGGGGTGCCCGGTGTGCCGCGTGAAGAAGTCCTCCGGCTCGCCGAGCGCCGCCCCCAGCAGCTCCAGGAGCTGGTCGGACAGGGTGCGCATCTGCCGTAGATACGAGTCCACCAGACCGTGCAGGGACGGGACTTCGGCGGGCCAGGTGTTCGGCTTGAACCACTCGGCGTCGACGGCCGCGTCCCCCGTCGGAGCCTCGGCCGCGAACGACAGGGACTCCTTGAGGTCGGGCGGGGTCTCGGTGCCCTCCGCGTAACCGTTGGCCTCGGCGCCCGGGCCCAGCCAGCCGCGCTCGCCGACCTTCACCGAGTACGCGGCTTTCGCCCCGGCCGGCAGCCGGAAGAACTCCCCTGCTGCCGTACGGATCCGGGTGCGCAGGTCCGGGTCGATCCCGTGCCCGGTCACGAGCAGGAACCCGGCGCTCTGCAGCGCACGGTCGACGGTGGCGGCGAGTTCGTCGCGTACGGCGGGGTCGCCCGTGTGCCAGGGGCGCAGGTCGAGGGTGGGGATCCGTGGGGTCACGGAACCAGACTGCCCGCGAACCGGGCGCCCTTCACCCCTTCTCGTACGCGGTTCGCAGCTCGCTCCACCGGTCCAGGCTCCACGACGACCAGTCCTTCGGCCGGCCCTCCAGCGCGTCCACCAGGAACTCGAAGTGGTTGTGCCAGCCCGCCAGGCAGTCAAGGCGCAGGGAGTCGTCGCCCTCGAACTCGTTGGTGAAGCGGACGGTCGTGGCCGGGGCGTCCGGGCCCGCGTGCTCCAGGTGGAAGCGGCAGCGGCCGTGCAGATCGATGGTGTACTCGACGATCCGCTCCACGTCCCAGGCGGTGACGTGCCCGGAGTGCACGCCTTCCTCTTCGTTGTTCAGCCACCGCAGCGTGACCGCGCCGCCGAGCCTCGGTTCGAGGACATCGGCGGCGGCCAGCCAGCCGGGCAGCTCGCCGGGGCTGACGAGGGCGGTCCAGACGCGCTCCACGGAGTGCGGAAGGTTCAGCACGAAGTGCAGCGTCTGTGTGGTCCCCTCGGTGGTGCTGGTGCCATGTTCGATGAACTCGGTCATGACACCAGCGTGCCGCCGATTCAGGACTTCTGCACAGGCTTGCCCGTCGGGCGCCGCTTCTTGTCCGTCGACGGGTCCGCCTTCGGCGCCGTGTCCACGACCGACCGCCCGAGCACGGCGGTGTTGGCGGTCACCGTGCCCGCGGGCGTACCGGGGCACTGCTTCTCCGTGCCGTCCGGCTCCGTGACACTGCCACCGTCGCCGTCCTTGGTCAGGACTCCGCGCTCACCCAGGAACGCGTACGACTTCGCATCGAAGACCAGCTCTGCGCGCAGCCCCGACGCCTCGTCGACCCGGCCGACCGCGATCCCCTTGCGTCCGACCGCGTCGGTCGCGTCCGGCACGAGTTCCACGCCGGGGATCTTCGCGGCCGCGCGGTACAGCGCCGCCGCCGTCTTCGGCGGGATCAGGGACTCGTTCACCAGGTCGCCCACGAGCCTGAAGGCGTTATGGTCCACGGTCTTGCCGCCCGGCTTGAGGCTGTTGCCGCCCTCGGTCGCCTTGTACAGCCAGTCGAGCATCTTGGCGGGGTCGGTCGGCAGGGATTCGAAGTGCCGGTAGTACGTGTTGGACGGGATGCCCGGCGTCGGCGTCTCACCGGCCTCCACCGGACCACCGTCCGTACGGAACACGAGCGGGCCGGAGCCGTCCACGGGGATCCACGCCTCCCGCGTCTTCACCGGCCCCAGCTCGAGCGGCTCGCACATCTCGCTCTCGCCCCAGGCGGCCTTCGTCTTGATGTACGCGTACTGGTCGTCGCGGACGGTGCCCGCGTCCTGCTCGGACGCCACCGTCGCCACCCGGTCGAGCAGCTGCGCCGCGGTCTTCGGAGCCGGACCGTCCGCCGCGACGCCGGTGTCCTTGGCGCCCGGGGTGCCGGGCGTACCCCCGGCGCCTCCGTCACCGCCCGCGAGGGCGATACCGCCGACCACCGCGAGGGCGAGCGCCCCGGCCCGCGCGGGCCCCGCGGAGGGCGGGGGCGGCCCCCTGCGGCGGGGGTCGGGGGGGGCCTCCTCCTGCTGGGTCTCACCGCGGGTCTCGTTCAAGAGGTGCTCCTTGAGGAGGTGTCGGCGGCCCTCCGGCAGATCCCTCTCGGGGAGGGACGGGAAGTCGTTCATCGGTTCCCCTCCTGGATGGCCTCGGCCGCGGGGATGCGGCCTCCTCTTACCTGTCCGTGCACCGCGGGTGGTTCCAATGCTTTCGCGAGTTTTGTACGGGCCCGTGAGAGCCGGGACCGTACGGTCCCGACCGGTATCCCCAGGGCGTCGGCCGCCGCCGCGTAATCGAGCCCCGACCAGACGCACAGTGCGAGCACCTCGCGCTCGGGCCGGCGCAGGGCCTCGAGCGCGGTGCGTACGAGGGCGAGTTGAGCCGCGTCGTCGATGCGGGCGGCCACCTCGTCCGCGAAGTCCCGTACCTCCGTCTCCGGACCGCGCCGCGGCAGCCGGGCGACCGCGGCGGCGTGACGGCGGGCGGCCCGGCGGGAGTTGCGGACGACGTTGGTGGCGATGCCGAGGAGCCAGGGCCGCAGCGAACCGCCCTCCTCGTCGACCTTGGCGCGCAGCCGCCACGCTTCCAGGAAGGTCAGCGACACCGCGTCCTCGGCCGTGGCCCAGTCGCCGGTGAGGCGGAACGCGTGGTTGTAGACGGACCGGTCGTAGGCGTCGAAGAGTTCGCCGAAGGCCGCGTGCTCCCCGGCCCGGACTCGTCTTCGCAGAAGTGTGTCCACATCCCCTCACCTGTCCGTACGGCAAAGGCCGGTTCCCGTGACCCGCGTCACAGGAACCGGCCTTGTCGGACCGTAAGGGCTCAGACCCCGGCGTACGAGTGCTTGCCGGAGATGAAGATGTTGACGCCGTAGTAGTTCCAGAGGAAGCAGCCGAAGGCGAAGAGGGCGAGGTAGGCGGCCTTGCGGCCCTTCCAGCCCGCCGTCGCGCGCGCGTGCAGGTAGCAGGCGTACGCGACCCAGGTCACGAACGACCAGACCTCCTTGGGGTCCCAGCCCCAGTAGCGGCCCCAGGCGTCGCCCGCCCAGATCGCGCCCGCGATGATCGTGAACGTCCACAGCGGGAAGATCGCGGCGTTGATGCGGTACGAGAACTTGTCGAGCGAGGCCGCGGACGGCAGCCGCTCCAGGACCGAGCGCGCGAAGGTGCCGGGCTTGCCGCCGGCCGCCAGCTTGCTCTCGTAGGAGTCGCGGAAGAGGTACAGGGCCGTGCCGACGGCACCGAGGTAGAAGACCGCGCCGCAGAAGATGGCGGTGGAGACGTGGATCCACAGCCAGTACGAGTCGAGGGCCGGGACCAGCTGGTCGCTCGCCGTGTAGAGCCACTTGGTCGCGATGCCCAGGTCCAGCAGGACGGTCGTGACGAGGATCAGGCCCATCCAGCGGACGTTCTTGCCGAGCGCCAGGAACACCAGGTACGCGGTGACGGCCACCGCGGAGAAGGTGATCGAGAACTCGTACATGTTGCCCCACGGCGCCCGCATCACGGACAGGGCGCGGGTGACCACACCGCCGATCTGGATGAGGGCGGCGAGCACGGTGAGCGAGACCGCGATGCGGCCGTACATGTCGCCCTTCTCCGTACCGCCGTGCGCGCCGGGGCCGTCGGGGACGTCACGGGTGCCGGCGGCGGAACGGGTGACGACCTCCGGGCGGTCGAGGACGGCGGTGCTGCCGCCCTTGCGGACCTGCACCTTGGGCGCCTGGGCGGCCTCGGGCTCGGTGAGGGCCGCGGCCGTACGGCCGACCTTGCTGCGGCTGCCGAAGACCCACTCGGCGATATGGGCGAGGAAGGCCAGGGTGTAGACGGCCATCGACGAGTAGATCAGCGTGTTGCTGATGCTCGCCAGGTTCTCGTTGGTGGCGGCGGCGAGATTCACTTCTCAGCCCCTTCGGCAGGAACAGCTTCGGATTCGGTGGGGTCTTCGGGTTCGGGCGCACTGGGTGCGGACGCGTGCAGCACGGCAGCCAGGTCGCCCAGCTCCTCAGGCACCTTCGCCGACTCGCTGCGGCCGAGGCCGGCCATCTCGACGACGGTGACGCCGTCCTCACCGCGCACGGCGCGGACCCAGACGCGGCGGCGCTGGATGAACAGCGAGCCGACGAGGCCGAGGATCGCGGCGACCGCTCCGGCGAGCGCGTAGATGTTGCCCGGCTGCTGCTTGATCTGGAAGGAGGCCCATTCCCTGAGCTCCTTCTCGTACGTGATGGAGCCCTGGCCGCCGGGGAGTTTCATGGTCTCGCCCGGCAGCATCCGCTGCTTGAGCAGGTCCCCGTTCTTGTCCTTGAACTCCTTCATCTTGGTCGTGTCCAGCTGGTACACGTTCTGCGGGAGACCGGAGTCGATCCCGAGCGAACCGTGGTACGCGGACAGCGCCAGGACGGGGAAGTCGGGGGCGGGGAACTGGGAGAGCATGTCGCCCTTGCCGTGGCCCGCGAAGGTCGGGACGAAGAAGGCGTTGAAGCCGAGCTGCTCCTTCTCGCCGGCCTTGTTGCGGTAGCCGTCGGGGATCTTGATGGCGCCGGTGGAGGTGATGTTGGCGTCGATCGGGAGCAGCGGGACGGCGCCGCTGAAGACGACCTTGCCGCGGGCGTCCTTGACGGTGACGACGGGCGCGTAGCCGTGGGCGATCAGGTAGACCGTGGAGTCGCCGACCTCGAGCGGCGAGTTGACCTCGATCGCCTTCTTCTTCGCGGGCCCGTCGACGCCCTCGGAGTAGGTGACGTGGGCCTTGAAGGTACGGGCGGTGCCCGTGCCCGGGCCGCTGCGCTCGTAGTCGTCCTCGAACTCGTCGAGCTGGAAGCTGAAGCGCTCGAGGTTGTTGTTGTCGAAGAGCGGGCCGGACCGGAAGTCGTCGTACTGCGGCAGGACGTTGGCGAAGCCGCCGTCGCCCTCGACGACCAGCTTGCCGCCCTCGGACTTGAACAGGACGCCGACGGCGAAGGCCACCAGCATCACGATCAGCGCGATGTGGAAGAGCAGATTGCCGGCCTCGCGCGCGTAGCCCTTCTCGGCGGCGACCGCGTCGCCCTCGATGTGCGAGCGGAAGCGGCGGCCCTTGAGCAGCTCGAGCGCTGCTTCCCGTACGTCCTCGGGAGCTTCTTCGGTACGCCAGGTCGTGTACGCGGGAAGGCGGGTCAGCCGCTTGGGGGCGCCCGGCGGGCGGCCGCGGAGCTGGCCGACGAACTGCCAGGTGCGCGGGACGATGCAGCCGATCAGGGAGATGAAGAGCAGGATGTAGATCGCCGAGAACCACACCGAGCTGTAGACGTCGAAGAGCTGCAGCTTCTCGTAGATCGGCGTGAGCGTCTCGTGCGCCATCTTGAACTGCTCGACCTTGAGCTCGTCCACGCTGTTCTGCGGGACCAGGGAGCCGGGGATCGCGCCGAGCGAGAGCAGGAAGAGCAGGATCAGCGCGACCCGCATCGAGGTGAGCTGCCGCCAGAACCAGCGGACCCAGCCGACCACGCCGAGCGAGGGCAGATTCGGCAGCTCCTCCTTGGGGGCGGTGGACAACTGCGAGCCCGCGGCTCCGAGGTCCTCGGCCGCCGCGTCGGGGCTGGTGTCCGTCTTGCTCATTGTCAGATCCCCACGGTGAAGCCGGAAGTCCAGACCTGCATCTCCTGCACGATGCGGTCCCAGGCGCCGGTGACGAGCAGCAGGCCGGTGACGATCAGCATGGCGCCGCCGATCCGCATCACCCACACATAGTGCTGCTTGACCCAGGCGAAGGCGCCGAGTGCCCGGCGGAAGGCGATGGCGGCCAGTATGAAGGGCGCCCCGAGGCCCAGGCAGTACGCGACGGTGAGCAGGGCGCCGCGGCCGGCGCTCGCCTCCGTGATGGCGAGCGTCTGGACGGCCGAGAGCGTCGGGCCGATGCACGGGGTCCAGCCGATGCCGAAGAGGACACCGAGCATGGGGGCGCCGACCAGACCCGCGGTGGGCTTCTTGTGGAAGCGGAACTCGCGCTGGGTCAGGAAGGGCATGGCGCCCATGAAGAACAGGCCGAGCACGATGGTCAGCGCGCCGAGCACCTTGGTGATCACCGCTTGGTGCTCGAGGAGCGTCCTGCCGAACTCGCCGAAGAGCGCACCGAACGACACGAACACCGCGGTGAACCCGAGCACGAACAGCGACGCCCCCGCCGCCATCCGCCCCCGCTTGGCCTCTTCCAGATCGGCGCCGGTGACCCCGGTCACGTAGGAGAGGTAGCCGGGGACGAGCGGCAGCACGCACGGCGAGAAGAACGAGACAAGGCCGGCGAGCAGCGCGATCGGGATCGCGAGAAGCAGCGCTCCCCCGAGCACGGTGGAGTTCGGGTCGGTGGCCGCGGCGAGGGCGTGCACGTGCGTCACTTCTCCGCGAGTACGGGGTCGATCATCTCGTACAGGCGCTTGTCGCTGACCGGGCCGAGGAAGCGGGCGGCGATCTTCCCGTCACGGTCGACCACGATCGTGGTGGGGATGGACTGCGGGCTGAGGCTGCCCTTGGGGAACTTCAGGATCTGCTTGCCGGCCGGGTCGTACAGGCTCGGGTACGCGATCTCGTAGTCCTCTTCGAAGGCGACGGCCGAGCTCTTCTGCGGGTCGCGGGTGTTGATGCCCACGAACTCCACGCCCTTGGCCTTGGTCGCCTCGGAGACCTGCTTGAGGTACTTGGCCTCGGCCCGGCAGGGCGCGCACCACGAACCCCAGGTGTTGATGACGACGACCTTGCCCTTGTAGTCGGCGAGGCTGAGCTGCTCGCCTGTGAGGGTCTCGCCGCTGATGTCCGGCGCCGCGGCGCGCTCGCCCTTCTCGGAGACCGAGATGCCGCTCTTGCCGGCCACGAAGTTGGTGTCCCCGCCGCCGCCCTGCGTACCGCCGTCGCCGCATGCGCTCAGCGCGAGTGCGGCGAGCGCGGTCCCCGCAGCGAAAAGGGCACGTCGGGAGGCAGGACGTCCATGGGTCATGTGAAAAGTTTCGCATGACCGTTTCAGTGGTTTCGGCCGCCCCCCGAAAGCCGCGGAACACCCAGTTCAGGCGGCCTTGTCCCGGCCCTTCGGGAACTTCTGGCCCACGTCGAGCGCTTGCAGTTGGGCCAGCACCTCGGGCTTCTGGACATCGAGCCAGTCCACGAACTGCCGGAAGGAGACGAGCCTCACGTCCTTTTTGTCGGCAATCTTCTTCAAGGCTTCCTCGACGGCATCCATATAGATCCCGCCATTCCACTGCTCGAAGTGATTCCCGACGAAGAAGGGTGCCCGATTTGTCTCGTACGCACGGTTGAACCCGGCGAGATACGCCCCGGTTGCCTGCTCGCGCCAGCGCGGATAGTTGGCGGGCGGCGCCTTGGTGGAGTTCTGCGACTGGTTGGCGAGGATGTTGTAGTCCATCGAGAGCACCTCGAAGGAGTGCCCCGGGAACGGCATCGCCTGCAGGGGCAGATCCCACACCCCCTGCTTCTTCACCGGCCAGCGCTGCCGGCCGCCGGGCGAGGAGGCGTCGTAGCGCCAGCCGAGCTCGCGCGCGACGGGCAGCAGGTTGTCCTGGCCGAGCAGGCACGGGGTGCGTCCGCCGACCAGCTCCTTGTCGTAGTCGAAGGGCAGCGGCGGCAGATCGGTCCAGCCCGTGTTCGTACGCCATTGCTGCACAAAGGACTTGGCCTGGCGGATCTCGTCCCGCCATTGCGCGGAGGTCCAGTTGCCGACCGAGCCGGAGCCGGCGCAGAAGTGGCCGTTGAAATGCGTGCCGATCTCATGGCCGTCGAGCCAGGCCTGACGCACGTATTTCAGCGTGCGCTTGATGTTCTCGTCCTTGAGATAGCCGATGTCGGAAGCGCCGACGGGATTGTTCGGCGGACGGTAGAGACGCTTCTTGGACTCCGGCAGGAGATAGAGGCCGGAGAGGAAGAAGGTCATCTTCGCGTCGTGCTCCTGGGCCAGCTTCAGGAACCGCGGAAAGAGGCCGTTGCCGATTTCGCCCGCGCCGTCCCAGGAGAAGATGACGAACTGCGGTGGTATCTCGCCGGGTTCGAGCGGTATCGGCGCCGGGGGCTGATGCGGCTGCTTGCCCGTGTAGGCGGTGGAACCGTCCCCGAGCGGTTTGCCCTCCGGGGACTGGGAACGTGCCTTGCCGGCGGGCTCGTGATCGTTGGCCTCGCCGCGCGGCCCGCCCTCCGGCCCGCCGCACGCGGACAGTCCCGCGGCCGCCGCGGCCCCAAGCCCCAGGCCGATCAGTCCCCTTCGAGTTATTTGTTGCATGAGATCCCCTGTCTCCGTGTTGCTCCCCGTTTACGGTGCACGTCCCCTTAGAGGCATGGAGAGACACAGGGGTTCCTGCGGATTGCGCAAACTTTGCATTTCGCACGAGGAGATCCTGTGAGCGCACGAAGGGAGAGGGCCCCGGGTCGGGGGGCCGGCCCCCCCCCCCCCTGGCACCCGGAC
>NZ_JAEIMH010000025.1:86722-105009 GCF_016464295.1 Streptomyces sp. N35
ATTTGCCGGGGGGAGCTCCTGTGAGCGCGGGAGGGGCCGGCCCCCGTGAGGGTGCCCTCCCCTTCGCCCTCGTACGAACGCGAATCAGGCGCCGAACGCCTTGTCCTTGCCCTTCACCGGCTTGGCGCCCGCCCGCAGATGCGCGGGGACCAGATCGATGGCGGGCTCGCTGTAGCCGACCGACACGATCTTGTCGCCGCGGTACGTGAACGTGGTCAGCGAGGCGAGCGTGCACTGCCGCTTGCGCGGGTCGTGCCACAGACGGCGCTTCTCGACGAAGCTGCGCACGATCCAGATCGGCAACTGGTGGGAGACACACACCGCTTCATGCCCGCGCGCCGCGTCCTTGGCCGCGTCGAGCGCGCCCATCATGCGCACGACCTGCTCGACATACGGCTCGCCCCAGGACGGCTTGAAGGGGTTGACCAGGTGTTTCCAGTTCTCCGGGCGCTTGAGCGCACCGTCGCCGACGCCGAAGGTCTTGCCCTGGAAGACGTTGTCCGCCTCGATCAGCCGCTCGTCGGAGGCGAGGTCGAGGCCGTGTGCCTTGGCGATCGGGGTCGCGGTCTCCTGTGCGCGCTCCAGCGGGGATGCGACCACGTGCGTGATGTCGCGCGCGGAGAGGTGCTCGGCGACCCGGTCGGCCATCTGCCGCCCGAGCTCGGACAGGTGGTAGCCGGACAGACGGCCGTAGAGCACGCCGTCCGGGTTCTCCACCTCGCCGTGGCGCATCAGGTGGACGACGGTGATCTCGTTGTCGTCGTGCAGTGAACTCATGCCGTGGCCTCCGCAGCGGCGCGGGCGGCGGCGGGCAGGGCGTCCGCGATGCGCTGGACGGCCCGCTCGTCATGCGCCGTGGACACGAACCAGGACTCGAACGCGGACGGCGGCAGGTAGACACCGTCGGACAGCATCGAGTGGAAGAACGCGGTGAACCGGAAGGACTCCTGCGTCTTGGCGTCCTCGTAGTCGCGCACGTCCTGGTCGGTGAAGAACACCGAGAACATGTTGGACGCGGTCTGCAGCCGGTGCGCCACACCCTCCTTGGTGAGGGCCGCGGTCACGAGCGCCTGGATCTCGCTGGACACAGCATTCACCTTGGCATAGGCAGCGTCGTCGAGCAGCCGGAGCTGCGCGAGCCCGGCGGCGGTCGCGACCGGGTTACCGGACAGGGTGCCCGCCTGGTAGACCGGGCCTGCCGGCGCGAGGTGCGCCATGACGTCCTCGCGGCCGCCGAACGCCGCGGCCGGGAAGCCACCGCCCATGACCTTGCCGAAGGTCATCAGGTCGGGCGCGACACCGTCGACGCCGAACCAGCCGGCCTTGCTCGTACGGAAGCCGGTCATGACCTCGTCGGAGATGTACAGCGCACCGTTCTCGGCGCACAGATCCTTCAGGCCCTGGTTGAAGCCGGGGGCCGGCGGGACGACGCCCATGTTGCCGGGCGAGGCCTCGGTGATCACACAGGCGATCTCGCCGGGGTGCGCGGCGAAGGCGGCACGGACGGCTTCGAGATCGTTGTACGGAAGCACGACGGTCTCGCCGGCCTGCGCACCCGTGACCCCGGGGGTGTCCGGGAGCCCGAAGGTCGCGACACCGGAGCCCGCCGCCGCGAGCAGCGCGTCCACGTGCCCGTGGTAGCAGCCGGCGAACTTGATGACCTTGGCGCGCCCGGTGAAACCGCGGGCGAGCCGGATCGCGGACATCGTGGCCTCCGTACCGGAGGACACGAGCCGCACCTGCTCGACCGGGGCGATCCGGGCCACGATCTCCTCGGCGAGTGCGACCTCGCCTTCACCGGGCGTACCGAAGGAGGTGCCGCGGCCGACGGCATCCTGCACGGCGGCGATCACCTCGGGGTGCGCGTGGCCGAGGATCATCGGTCCCCACGAGCACACGAGGTCGACATACTCGCGACCGTCGGCATCGGTGAGGTACGGACCCTGACCGGACACCATGAAACGGGGCGTACCACCCACGGCGCGGAAGGCGCGCACCGGAGAGTTCACGCCGCCGGGTGTCACGAGGGCCGCACGGTCGAAAAGCGTCTGCGAAACTGGGGCGTCATAGGGAAAGCTCACACGAGCCATGGTGTCAGAGGCTCCGGACTTCCTGCGGACCGGTGATTCCCTTATCCGGCGGACGGTGATCGACAGCAGTCCCCGGACTGGCTGGGGGTCCGGGGGCGTCCCCCGGGAGAATGGAGCCCTCGTACGTTTCACCGGCGGGCCGTGGGGGAGGTCACTGTCACGATGATCGGGTTGCGCGGCGGGGGCGCTGCCGTCTACAAAGCGAGTCGGGCCACAAAGCAGTCTGGGTGAAAGATATGCATCGCGGTGGAGGGCTGGGCGAGGGGACCGGTGACCAGGGTGCCCTCGGACCGCGACGTGCCCGTCGGGGCAAGCACAGGCGCGAGGCGCATGAGAACGATGCACAGTCGGCCATCCCCCATGCAGGCGAGAATGCTGAGCACACGGGAATCAGGAGTGGCCGAGTGGGGGTGACCTACAAGTACTTCGGCGCCCCCGACGGGGCGACGGCGGCCCGCGTCCCGGTCACCATGCGCCCGGAGGAGCTCGGCGGCGATGAGCTCGGCATGGGCGGCATGTTCACCAAGATCAAGCCCGAGACGATGGCCGCGATGGTCCTCACCGGCATCGAGGGCATACCGCTGCACAAGGTCCCGCCGCTGGAACTGGTCGTCCTGCACCCCGACTACGCGGTGGTCAAGCTGCCGATGACCGTCGTCGACCCCCTTCGGGGCATCGGCGAGGAGGCCGTGGGCGCGGCCGCGTTCATCTGGTCGACGGTGCCGGACCGCGGGGGGCCGCGGGACGCGTTCAACGTCTACCAACTGCTGCACGAATGGCAGGACTTCAGCCACCGGCTGCATGAGGCGGGGCATCAGCCCTATTGCTTGGTGTGGCCCTGATCGGTCGCCTTGTGCGGGCTCTGATCGGTCGCCTTGTGTGGCACTGATCGCTCGCCTCGTACAGCCCTGATCCGTTTTCCGGAGTCGTCACGCGTGTGGCGTTGAGCCCGGTTTCCGTACGGCATGTGCACCGTGGACTCGTGTCGATGCTGAGACGGCCGAAACGGCCGTGGGCTGTGGCCCTGTGCGCAGGCCTGCTGGCGCTGGGCGCGGGTGCGCCGGCCGGAGCGGAACCGGCCGCGGGCGGTCCGCGGCGCCCCGCTGATCCGTTCCCGCAGTACAGCAAGTACCGGGACCTGCGGGAGCTCGAGCTCGTTCCGGCGAAGGACCAGGGAAAGACGCGGCTCTTCCCGTACTGCACCGGCGCCGCGGGCCCGTATCAGAAGGAGCTCGAGCGGTATCTGAAGCTGCGGCCCGTCGACGGGAAGCAGTCCGCCGCCGACTGCAAGGCCATCCAGAAATTCCAGCTGCGGCACCGGATCGCGCCGCAGATGGGATACGCGGGTCCGCACACCTGGGGCACCGCGAAGCTGCTGCACGCGAGGAAGCATCCGAACCTCGGCGGCAAGTGCCCCGTGCGGGCCGGGCGGCGGGTGGCGTGCGTGGATCTGTCACGGCAGCTGATGTGGGTGCAGCTGGGCGGGAAGGTCGTGTTCGGTCCGGCCACGATCCGCTCGGGAAAACCCGGGTATCGCACCCGTACGGGGACCTTCTCGGTGTATCTGCGCAGCGCGGAGCACACCTCCACGCTCTATGACGCCCCCATGCCGTACGCCCAGTTCTTCTCCGGCGGGCAGGCTTTCCACGGCCGGTACCGGACCCTCTATTACGAGCCGGGCTCGCACGGCTGCGTGAACCTGTCCTACCGGAACGCCGAGCGGCTGTGGAAGACGCTGCGGGCCGGTGACGTGGTGTACGCGTTCGGGAGCAAGCCGCCGGCTCCCAAGTCGTAGGCGGCGCGGGCGCGATGAAGGCCGCGCCCGGGGAGCGGGCGCGGCCTTCAGGGGGGTGACTGCCGTCCTAGTCCTAGTCCTTGTCCTTGTCCTTGCCGGGGATGTCGTCGGGCGACATCCCCGCGCCCTGGTTGGTCACCACGACGGAGACGGTCCTGCCCGCCACCACCTGGAACACCGGATCCTCGGCGCTCGCCTCGCCGTCGACCGCGTACGAGACCGTCCAGCCGCGCGGCAGTTCGCTCGCCGCCTCGCTGACGTTGCAGTACGTGCCGGCCTCGACGTCGGCGACGGTCACCGTCTCACCGGCGCTGAGCTCCACCTCGCCGGCGGACCCGTCCTCGCAGGAGTAGTCGACGGTGAACGAGGAGGGCACCCGGCCGAAGGCGGGCGGCACCACGTTCTTGGTGATCTTGAAGCGTGACTTCACGACCTCGACGTCGGAGAAGTCGTTGGTGATGACCACGTTGTTGACGCGGTCCGTCGAGACCCCCGGGGCCGGTGCGCCGGCCGGGAAATACGTCACGGTGGCGCCCTCCGGGAAGGAGTCCGTGCCCTGTTCGACGACCGTGCAGGTCGATCCCGAGGGGATGTTCCTGAGGATGTGCCGGCCGTCCGCGGTGGTGCCGATACCTCCACCGCCGCTGAAGGCCAGCGTCTCCGTGGCGGCGTCGCCCTCGGGATCGGTGCAGGTCACCACCACGGTGTACGCGGTCGGCAGCGGTTCGACCGGGCGGCCCTGCGGGTACACGACCCGCTTGAGCACGAGGAGTTCGCCCTCGATGCCCCTCGGCATCTGCTCGAAGTGGTAGCAGACGAAGTAGTGGCTGATGTCCGCCACGTTGCCGCCCGAGTTCCGGGGCGCGATGTAGTTCTGCGGGGCCGCGAGCCGCGGCGGGAGGTACGGGGACTTGTAGACGTTGGACGCGGGGCCGCCCTTGACGACCACGGCGTCGACGACGACTCCGGCGAGCTTGCCCGCGGAAGTGATCTCGACCTGGACCATCGTGGGGCTCGAACCCGTCCCCGTGGCCTTCACATACGCGTCGCCTGAGTTGTCGTTGTTGTTCCCGGAGATCTGCACATCGTCGGGGAAGCCGACCTGGGCGCAGGTGGTGAGGTTCTGGTCGACGAACGTCGCCCGGCTGTCGGAGGGCACCGGCTCCGGGGCGCCGGGCGCCGCGTACGCGGGTGCCATGCCGAGGACGAGCCCGGCCAGGGCGGAGACGAGCAGTCCGGTGGATCTCACGGTGCGAGGGGACGTGGTGGAACGCCGGCTGGCGCGGGTCATCGGCAATGCCTCTCGGTTCATCAGGTTTGTCCCGATACGGGCACATGATTCGCCATACGGGCACATGATTCGCCGCGCGGTGCCCCCAGGGACGGCGGCGCGCGCTGCCGCGGACCCGTGCGCACCCGCCCGCACGCGTCCACACCCCGATCGGGTCAGCACCCCGATGGGTCAGCAGCGCTCGCACCCGGCGCCCGTCGGCGCCTTGACTGGCCTTCGACGGCGCGGCGCACCGGCCGGCGGCACCAGTGGGAGGCGGCATGGCCTGGACGGCGCGGAAGGAGCGCCTGCGCGCCGGCACCGTGCGCCTTCACACCAACGCGGAACGCCTGCGGACGAGCGCCGAGGCGCGCTTCCCCGTCGTGGGTGAACTGACCCACCGGCTGCTGTCCGGGAACCTCCTGGACTCCGCCACCCGGCTCGCGGCACAGGCCTTCCTCGCCTCGATCCCGCTGCTCTTCGCGTTCGCCGCCTTCGCCCCGGACGGCGTCCGCGACCAGTTGCGGGAGTCCCTGCGGGGCCTGTTCGGGCTGACCGGGCAGGCCGACGGCGAGCTGCGGCAGGTGCTCGGCACCACGGGCGACAGCAGCCTGCGCGAGACCACCGGCGTCATCGGCCTGGTCATCGCCCTGGTCTCCGCGACGAGCTTCAGCCGCGCGATGGCCCGGGTGTGCGAGCGGGCCTGGAGGCTGCCGAAGGCCTCGACCAGGATCGCGGCCTGGCGCTGGCTGGTGTGGCTGTGCGCACTCGTCCTGTTCCTGGTGCTCCAGGGTCCGGTGCGCGACGGCTTCGGGGCCGGGATGTGGCTCGGCCTCCCGCTGAACCTCCTGCTCAGCACCTGTGTATGGCTGTGGACCCAGCACCTGCTGCTCGCCGGCCGCGTCGCCTGGCTCGCACTGCTGCCCGGCGCGCTGCTCGCTGCGGCCGCCACCAACGCCCTGGCGCTGACGGCGCGGCTCTACATGCCGGCCGCGCTGAACCGGGCCCTGGGCGAGTACGGCTCGCTCGGTCTCGTCCTGACCCTGCTGTCCTGGCTGATCGTGGTGTGCGCCGCGATCACCTTCGCGATGACCATCGGCGCCGTAGCGGCGCAGGAGCCGCCGCTGAACCGGCTGCTTGACGGAGGGCGGGGCACGCACCTCAAGATCCCCGACGACAGTGCGCGCGACGGCGCATGAACCTGCGGGGAGGCGGGCTCACGCGCCGTGCGGGCGGGAAGGGTTACGCGAGTGGCGATCAGGCCTATGTGGCCGGCGGGTCGAACCGCAGCCGCGGCTCGGGCGGGGTGTAGCGGATCTCGGGCTTGGCCGGGGCCAGGACCTTGCGGGCGCGGGCGCGGACCGTGTGCGGGGTGGACGCCAGCTGACGGCAGGCCTCGCACCAGGTGTCGGAGTGCCGGGCCGCACGCGTGGCCGCGGCGAGCTCGTCGAAGAACACCGGGTCGCTCTGGTGCGTCAGGCACTCGACCTCGTAGCGGTCGCCGCCCTCCGACGCTCCCTGGGCGTTCGCTGCACCGGCGGGCGCTCCCCGGGGCGCCGCTCCTGGTGCCGCGGCTCCTGGTGCCGCCGCGCGCGTGTCCCGCAGCACCACCCGGGCTCCGGTGTCACGCCGAGTGAACACACGCCCCTCGGCATCGAGTTCGGCCAGGGCCCGCTCCGCGGTCGCCGCGGCCTGCCGGTGTGCGGCGACGCTCTCCGGGGCCGGGCCGATCGCCTGGGCCGCGCGGGTCCGGGCTCTGTCGAGGGCGAGTTCCACCCGCCGGGCGCGCACTCTCGCAGTGGCCTGCAGCCTCTTACGACGGGAGTACTTATGGTCGTCCGGTATGCCGCTGCTCATTTCGCTTGCTCTCCTTCGGCTCCCCGAGCCTGCCGGAACCGGAGTGCTCCGTACTGCCGTGGGCCGGCGGTCGTGCAGCCGTAGTACGGCCGGAGTTCTCCGGGAGTCGACTGTAAGCAGGTTGCCGTAGGCCCGCATGCGCAATCCGATTCGTACCGTAATCACCGCAGGTCAAGGCCCTCATGGCGAGGGCATGGACTGGTGACGTACGGGCAGGAGCGTGGCAGGCTGCCCCGAAGCCGGGCAGTCCGGCGCACACAGCGATGACAGCGAGTGCCGCGCATACAGCGTGTACAGCGATCCGAGGGGACTCCACGCATGCCGATGATCCGCAGGCTGCGCCGCATCGTGCGCCGCGTGCAGCGCAAGGCCGTGGACCTCAGCCATCCGTCGCGCTCCCCGCTGGGCAGCGCGGTCGTCAACTGCGTGGTCTACCGGGGCGGCAAGCGGCAGTCGGGTTCCTGGGCGGGACTGGCAGGACCGGATGCCCTGCGGCGCGTACGCGAGGAGGGCGACGGCTTCGTATGGATCGGGCTGCACGAGCCCGACGAGCAGGAAATAGCCGCGCTCGCGGAGCCGTTCGGACTGCATCCGCTGGCCGTCGAGGACGCGGTGCAGGCGCATCAGCGGCCCAAGGTGGCGCCGTACGACGACACGCTCTTCGCCGTGTTCAAGTCGGTCTGCTACGTCGAGCACGATGAACTCACCGCCACCAGCGAGATCGTGGACACCGGCGAGATCATGGTCTTCACCGGCCGGGACTTCGTGATCACGGTCCGCCATGGCCGGCACGGCTCGCTCGGGCCGGTGCGCGAGGCCCTCGAAGCCGACCCCGAGCAGCTGGCCAAGGGGCCTTCGGCGGTGCTGCACGCGATAGCGGACTTCGTGGTCGACGAGTATCTGAGCGTCGCCGACGCCGTGCAGCACGATGTCGAGGCCGTCGAGACCCAGGTCTTCGCGCCGGACGCGGGCCGGGTGGACCCGGGCCGTATCTACCAGCTCAAGCGTGAACTCCTGGAGCTGAAGCGGTCGGTGGCCCCCCTCGCCCGTCCTCTCGCGGTCCTGGCGGAGCGGCGCAGCCCACTGATCGATCCCGGCGTACAGGCGTACTTCCGCGATGTCGGCGACCATCTGACCACCACCGTCGAGCAGATCGCGTCCTTCGACTCGCTGCTCGACTCGATCCTGCAGGCCCATCTGGCACAGGTGACGGTCGCGCAGAACGAGGACATGCGGAAGATCACCGCATGGGCGGCGGTGATCGCCGTGCCGACGATGGTGTGCGGTGTGTACGGGATGAACTTCGAGCACATGCCGGAACTCGGCTGGCGTTACGGCTACTTGCTGGTGGTCTCGGTGACGGCGGTGGCCTGTTTTCTGGTGCACCGGGGGTTCCGGCGCAGGGGTTGGCTTTAGGGGTACGGCTCCGGCGCATGGGCTGGCTTTAGGGGTACGGCTCCGACACAAGGGCTGGCCTTAGGCGTACGGCTCCGGCGCAGGGGGCGCTGCGGGCCTACGGCTGCGGTGCGGTCAAGTACCGCTGGACCGTGGGTGCCAGCCAGTCGACGACCTCCTCCCTCGGCATCGCGACGGCCACGGGGAAGCGCAGCACGAAGCGGGCGAGCGCCATACCGAGGACCTGGGAGGCGACGAGCGCGGCGCGGCGCGGGGCGTCGGCCGGATCGGGGCAGACCTGGGCGGCGATCGGGCCGATCTGCTCCTTGAGGATCTGCTGCATCCGCTCGGCGCCCGCGGGGTTCGTGGCGCCCACCCGCAGCAGCGCGGTGAGCACCTCGTCCTGCTCCCACCGGTCGAGGAAGTGGGCGACGAGCGTGCGGCCGACATGGTCGGCGGGCTGCATGCGCAGGTCCATGGGCGCCGGCAGGTTCAGGTCGATTTCCGCCGCGGCCGCGAACAGCCCCTCTTTGCTGCCGTAATAGCGCATCACCATCGACGGGTCGATACCCGCCTCCTTGGCGATCGAACGGATGGTCGCGCGCTCGTACCCGTCGGCCGCGAAGCGCTCCCGCGCCGCGGTGAGGATCGCGGCGCGGGTGGCGTCGGGGCGGCGGGGCGTGGCTTCTGGGGTGGGGGGCTTGCCGCGCGTCTCGGAATCCTGCATGCCAACAAGCGTAGGCCAACATGTGTTGACAGTCCACCGCGAGGCGTTCTACTGTTGCCAACAAGCGTTGACCAACAGGCGTTGGCATCCGAGGAGGCCGCAATGAACGGCACGACCGGCACGACCGAGACCCGCAGCACCGAGCAGCACGGCAGCACCACCGCAGACGTCGTGATCGTCGGCGCGGGCCCCACCGGCCTGCTCCTGGCCGGCGATCTCGCGGCGGCCGGGATACGGGTGACGGTCCTGGAGAAGCGCCCCGCCAAGATCAGCAATCTGACCCGCGCCTTCGGTGTGCACGCCCGCACGCTGGAGGTCCTGGACGCCCGCGGTCTGGCGGACGAGCTGATCCCCACCGGGCAGAAGCTCACTCAACTGCGCCTGTTCCGCTCGCTCTCCCTCGATCTCGCCGGCATTCCGTCCCGCTTCCCCTACCTCCTGAGCACTCCGCAGTACGAGGTGGAGAAGCTGCTGCACCGCCGGGCGACCGAGCACGGGGTGCGGTTCGTGCACGATGCCGAGGTCACCGGGCTGCGACAGGACGCCGACGGTGTGACGGTCGACGTCCGGGACAAGGACGGGGAGAGCTCTGCCTACCGGGCGGCCTATGCCGTGGGCGCGGACGGTGTGCGCAGCGCGGTCCGCGAGGCGGTCGGGCAGCCCTTCCCCGGCAAGTCGGTGATCAGCTCGATCGTCCTTGCCGATGTGCTCCTGGAGAGCGAGCCCGACCTGACCGTGGCGGTCAGGGGCGGCGAAGAAGCCTTCGGCTTCATGATCCCGTTCGGTGACGGGTACTGGCGGGTCGGCGGCTGGAACCGCGAGCGCGCCGAGATCCCGGACGACGCCCCCACCTCGCTCGACGAGCTGCGCGACATCATCCGCCGCGCCTTCGGCTCGGACTTCGGGATGCACGACGAGCGCTGGATCTCCCGCTTCCACAGCGACGAGCGGCAGGTCCCGCAGTACCGCACGGGCCGGATCTTCCTCGCCGGCGACGCCGCGCACACCCACTCCCCCGCGGGCGGCCAGGGCATGAACACCGGTCTGCAGGACGCCAACAACCTGGGCTGGAAACTGGCCGCGGTCCTCAACGGGCGGGCGCCGGACAGTCTGTTGGACTCCTACCAGGACGAGCGCCACCCGGTGGGCTCGGCGGTGCTGCGCAGCAGCGGCACGATCGTACGCCTCGCGATGGCACACAACCCGGCCCAGCTGGCGGTGCGTTGGCTGGCATCCAAGGCGCTCAACCATGCGGCACCGCTGCAGCGCAAGGCGATCGGCCAGATCACCGGTATCGGCTACGCCTACCGGGCGCCGCGCGGGTCCCACGCCCTCGTCGGCCGGCGCGCACAGGACGGACAGCTCGCGGACGGCAGCCGGCTGTACGAGGCGCTGCGCAGCGGACAGTTCGTGTTCATCGCACCGAAGGAGACGCCCCTGCCGGCCGAGCTTCAGTCGCTGGCCGGGGAGGAGTGCATACGGGTGCAGTGGGCGGATGAGCGGGAGTTGATGATGCTGGTCCGGCCTGATGGGTATGTGCGGTGGGCCCGGGACTGAGCCGGGACTGAGCCGAGGCCGACCGGGGACCTGGCCGGGCGGGCGGGATGACCTCCCGCCCCCCCGGTGCGCCGCTTCGGATGCCGGCGGCGGTCAGGCGAGAAACTCCTCCAGAGCCCCGGCCGCCGATTTGACGGCGGACTCGTCGGCGTTGAGCGAGTCGTGGAGGAAATGCACCGCCGCGTCGGCGATCCCGCAGTACTCGGATATTCCCGTCCGCAGCACATGGGTGACCGTCCGGTCCCAGCCGAGCGAGGTGAAGTCGGCCTCGGTGTAACTGACCGCCGTCAGCCAGAACATCCGCTTCCCGGCCAGGCGCGGCCGGCTGCGGCCGTAGGCGAAACCGTGATTCCACACCCGGTCGATCCAGCCCTTGAGGATCGCCGGCGGACCGAACCACCACAGGGGGAAGACCATGACCATCACCTCGGCCGCTTCGACGCGCCGCATATGGGCGTGCACCTCCGCGGAGTACGTCTTGTCCCGGTCCGCCCAGTCGGGTTCGTCCTCGGGACCCAGCCTGGGGTCGAAGTCCTCGCGGTACAGATCGAGCACGTCGACCGTGAACCCTGAGCTCTCGAGCCGGACTTGAGCCTGCCGCGCCAGCTCCGCGGTGAGCGAGTCGGTGCGGGGGTGGGCCACCACGAGGAGGGCGGTGCGGCTCTCACCGGCGGGAGTGCTGCCGGTGGAGGTTCCGGTACCGGTGGAGGTTCCGGCGCCAGTGGAGGTTCCGGTACCGGTGGAGGCTCCGGTACCGGTGGAGGCTCCGGTACCGGTGGAGGCTCCGGTACCGGTGGAGGCTCCGGTACCGGTGGAAGTTCCGGCGCCGGTCGTGGGGGTGGCACCGGCCGACGGCGTCGCACCGGTCGAGGGGGTGGCACCGGTCGAGGGGGTGGGCGCGGGGCTCATCGGGCCGCCTCCAGACGGACCAGCATCTTGCCGGTGTTGGCGCCGCTCAGCACACCGAGGAAGGCGCCGGGTGCCTGCTCGATGCCGTCCACGACGGTCTGTTCGGTGCGCAGTGAGCCGTCGGCGAGCCAGCCCGCGGCCTTGCCGATCCACTCGGGGAAGAGGTCGAAGTGACTGCTGACGAGCATGCCTCGCAAAGTGGCCTCCTTGGCCGCGGCGCGGAACAGGTTGTCGGGACCGGGCGTGGGGGACTCGGCGTTGTACCCGCTGATCGCGCCGACCAGGGCGATCCTGCCGCCGGTGCGCAGAGCACCGATGGCCGCCTGCAGATGGTCACCGCCGACGGCATCGAGATAGACGTCGATCCCGTCCGGTGCGGCCTGGGCGAGCTGCTCGTCCAGAGCGCCCTGGCGGTAGTCGAGCGCGGCGTCGTAACCGAAGGTGTCGAGCAGCTTCTTCGTCTTGGCGGGACCGCCGGCGGAGCCGATCACCTGGGAGGCTCCGAGCTTGCGGGCGAGCTGCCCGGCCACACTGCCGACGGCGCCGGCCGCGGCGGAGACGAAGACGACATCGCCCTCTTGCACGGGGGCGGTTCGCGTCAGGGCCGCGTAGGCGGTCAGACCCGTCGTGCCCAGCGGGCCCAGCCATGCCTCGGGCGGGGCGAGTGCGGGGTCGACGACGGTGGCGGCGGCCGCGTCGAGCAGCGCGTACTCGCGCCAGCCCAGGAAGTGGGTGACGGTCGCGCCGACCGGCACGGACTCGGCGCGCGAGGCGACGACCTCACCGAGTGCGCTGCCTTCGAGGGCGGCGCCGAGGGCGAAGGGAGGGATGTAGGAGGGGACATCGTCCATACGTCCTCGCATGTACGGGTCGACGGACATCCAGGTGTTGCGCACCACGATCTGCCCGGCACCGGGCTCGGGCACGTCCACGGTCGCCAACTCGAAGTTCTCGGCGCCCGGTTGGCCCGACGGGCGGGCGGCGAGGCGAATCTCACGGGAGCGCAGAAGGGAGGACATGACTTCTCATCTCGGTCCAAGGTAGCCCGCAGCCTCTTGGCAGCACACGGACTTGCGGCTCCCCGCCGGATGGGCGGGAAGGTGACCGCTCTCGATCACGCAAACCACAGTGCGCCGGGCCACGCACGAACGACTGACGGTTTACGCATGGGGTGGCGTGAGGGGGCGCCGGGGGGGCGCGGGGGTGGGGTGAGGATGAGACGGCGAGGGTGCTGAGGGTGCTGTGGCTAGGAGGGGTGAGGCTGATGGTGGGAGAGGTGAGGCTAGGAGAGGTGAGGCTGATGGTGGGAGAGGTGAGGCGGGGAGGGGTGAGGCTGAGCAGGTGAGGCGGGCAGAAGGGTTCGGGGGGAGGGTTTCGGAGGGGTTGAGGGTTCGGAGGGTGAGGGTTCGGAGGGGCTGAGGATTCCGAGGGGCTGAGGGTTCGGAGGGGCTGAGGGGTGAAGTGGTCTGGGAACCAGCTCCACCCGTCGGCGACCGCTCTCACGGGTCGTCTCCCCACTCGGGCCACCACCCGGGCCACCTCTCGCTCGTAGACCGTCACCCCGCCCAGGCACTTCCCTCACGACCCACTACCCCGGGCCACCCTCGTAAGCCGTCGCCCCTCCCAGGCACTCCCCCTCACAACCACCACCCCGGGCCACCCTCGTAAGCCGCCGCCCCTCCCAGGCACTCCCCTCACGACCCACTACCCCGGGCCACCCTCGTAAGCCGCCGCCCCTCTCAGCTCCTCCCACTCGCGCCCGCACCTCCCACCCGCACCCCACCCACCCGAGCCAGCACCACCCACCCGCACCCCACCCACCCGAGCCAGCACCACCCACCCCCACCCGCGGATCGCTCCCCACCTCGGGCCGGCTCGGCCATGGGCTGTGCGCGCAGGGCGTGGTCCGGGCGTGGTCCGGATGGTGGCTGCTGACTCGCCTTGTGGGCAGCCCAGTTAGCGTGGGGGTATGCGTTTCGAGGTGCTGGGGAGCCTGGGTGTGCGGGCGGGGGACGGAGCGGCGGTCGCCGTTCCCGAGGCCAAGGTGCGGGCGCTGCTCGCCGTGCTCCTGGTGCACGCGGGGCAGCCCGTCGGTGTGGACCGGATCGTCGAGGATCTGTGGGGCGCGTCGGCGCGGCCCGGGAATCCGGCCAACGCCCTGCAGACGAAGGTCTCCCAGCTGCGCCGGGCGCTGGAGAAGGGCGAGCCGGGCGCGCGGGCCCTGGTGGAGTACGGTCCGGCCGGCTATCGGCTGGGGGTGACGGAGGAGGAGGTGGACGCGGGCCGTTTCGGTCAGCTCGTCGCGCGGGCGCGGCAGGCCGGGGACCCGCGGATACGCGTTGCGCTGCTTTCGGATGCCCTGAGGTTGTGGAGGGGGCCCGCCTTCGATGGATTCCGGGACGCGTCGTTCGCCCAGGCCGCGATCGCGCGGCTCGAGGAGCAACGGATCACTGTCCAGGAGGAGTTGGCGGGACTGCGCGTCGAGCTCGGTGAACATGGGCTGCTGGCGGACGAGTTGACGGACCTGGTGGCCGAGCACCCGTTGCGCGAAGGGCTGCGGGCGGTGCAGATGCGGGCGCTGTACCGGTCGGGGCGGCAGAGCGAGGCGCTCGCGGCGTACCTCGAACTGAGCAGGCACCTCGCCGACGAGCTGGGGGTCGACCCTGGCCCTGAGCTGCGCGAGCTCTACGAGGCGATGCTGCGCCAGGACCCGCACCTCGCCCCCACGACCGCACCTGCCCCTTCGGCGCCCCGCCCGTCGACCAACCTGCCCGCACGCACGGACACGGTGATCGGACGGGAGCCGGCCGTCACACGGATCTGCGCCCTGCTCGCCACCGAACGCCTGGTCACCCTCACGGGCCCGGGCGGCGTGGGCAAGACCCGCCTCGCGACAGAGGCAGCAGCCCGCCTCGTCCCAGCTGCTTCGGCACCGGCGTCTGCGACTGCGGCTGGCGCTGCGTCGGCTCCTGCGTCGGCTCCTGCTCCTGCTCCTGCTCCTGCTTCGAGGCTGGTCCCGGGTGCTACGGCTGGTTCGGCTGCTTCGACCACAGGGCAAGGCCTAGTTGCTTCAGTTGCAGGGCTGGACCCAATTGCTTCAGCCCCTGGGCTGCGCCCGGCCACTTCAGCTGCGGAGCTGGCCCGGGACGCGTCAGCCACCAAGCCCTCCCCCGCCGCTTTCGCCCCGCAGTCCGGCCACCCACCCGCCTCCGCCGCGCAGTCCGACCCGCCTGTTTCTGCTGCCGCCCCGGCCCCCACGACAGCTCCCGCGCCCACCCCAGCAACCGCCGCCCAGCCGTGGCCCCAACTCCCCGACGGGGTCTGGCTGGTGGAGCTGGCGGGAGCACGGAGGGACCCGGTTGACGCGATCGCGGCGGCACTTGGCATACGAGACGAGCCCTCGGCCGAGCCGACGCCACAGCCGCAACCACAGCCACAGCCACAACCCCATCTCCCTCCCCAATCGGCAACGAACCCGACACAGCGGGACACCCCGTCCGCAACGCAAGGGGACGCACCCCAAACCGACCGCGCCTCCCGCCTGCTGCGCGCCCTCGCCTCACGTGAACTGCTGCTCGTCCTGGACAACTGCGAGCACATGGTCGACGCGGTCGCCGCGCTGGTCGGCCGGCTGCTGCGCGCCGCACCAGGCGTACGGGTCCTCGCCACCAGCCAGGAGCCGCTGAACGTCTCCGGTGAGACGGTGGAGGCCGTCGCCCCGCTCGAAGGACCCGAGGCCGTCGCCCTGTTCGTGGCACGGGCCGCGTCCGCCGCGCCCGGGTTCACCCTCACCGCCGCCAACCGCGAGTCGGTCGAGCTCATCTGCCGCCGCCTCGACGGCATCCCGCTCGCACTCGAACTCGCGGCGACCCGCGTCCGTGCTCTCGGCGTCGAAGCACTCGCCGACCGGCTGCACGACCGCTTCCGTCTGCTCAGCCAGGTCCGCCGGGACGCACCAGCCCGCCAGCGCACCCTGCGCGCGATGATCGACTGGAGCTGGGAACTCCTCGGCCCGCCCGAACGCGCCGTACTCCGCCGACTCGCCGTGTTCGCGGGCGGGTTCACCCTCGACGCCGCCGAAGCCGTCTGCGCCGAGCCCACGCTTCCCCTCGGCCCGGCTCCCGCGCATTCCCTAGACCCGGCACCCACGCTTCCCCTCGGCCCGGCTCCCGCGCCCGCCCCCACCCCGGCCACCAGGCCCCACCCCGACCCGACCCCCGACCAGCAGCCCACCCCCGAGGACATCCTCGACCTCGTGGCCCGGCTCGTGGACCGCTCGCTGGTGACCATGACGTACGACGGACAAGGCGCCCGTTACCGCATGCTCGAGTCGGTCACGGCGTACAGCCTGGAACAGCTGGCCGCGTCCGGCGAGGAGCAGGCCACCCGCGACCGGCACGCGCGGCACTACGCCGAACTGGCCGAACGCGCCGCCCCCTTGCTGCACGGCGGCGAACAGTGCACCTGGCTGCGCCGGCTCGACGCCGAGTCCCTCAATCTGCACACCGCCCTCGACCGCACCCGGGACCCGGCGCTCGCTCTGCGCATCGTCAACTCCCTGACCTGGTACTGGTACTTGAGCGGCCGCCTCAGCGAGGGCCTGTCCCACCTGAACCACGCGCTCACCACCGCAGAGGCCCAAGCCCACGCGCTCACCACCGCAGAGGCCCAAGCCCACGCGCTCACCACCGCAGACGTGCCTCACCCCTGCGCACCCCCCACCCCACCCACCCTCACCGCCGCCCTCACCGCCACCCGCATCCGCCGCGCCGCGCTCGCCCTCATCACCGGTGACGCCTCCCACCAGAGCGACCCCTTCGAGGGCGCAGACGCCCGCGGCCGCTGGCTGCTCGCCTACGCACGCTGCGGCTTCACCCACCTGCCGGACCGCGGCCGGCTGCACGCCCTGGAGACCGAGTTCCGCGCGCTCGGCGACGCCTGGGGCGAGGCCGCGGCGCTCAGCACCTGGGCCACACGCTCGCTGTACGAGGGTGACCTGAGGTCCCTGCGCGAGGCCGCCGAGGCCGCGGCCGGCCGCTTCACCGCCCTCGGCGACCGCTGGGGCCAGGCGCAGGCCACCGAACTCCTCGGCGTACTCGCGGAGATCACCGGTGACTACCCGGCCGCGGCCCGGCTGCACGGCGAGGGCCTGCGGGTCGCCGAGGAGCTGCGACTGTGGACCCAGGCGTCGTTCAGCCTGTCGCGCCTGGGCCGGATCGCCCTGCTGACAGGGGAGTTCGACCGCGCGACGGAGTATCACGAGCAGGCCGCGCGGCTGGCCGCGGATCAAGGGCACGCGCCGGCCCGCCAGTTCGCCGAGATCGGTCTCGCGCTCGGCGCCCGCCACCGCGGCGACCTCGACACCGCACAGTCGCTCCTCGCCCCCTGGCTCGACTGGAACCGCCGGCTCGGCGTCGACTCCGGTACGGCACTGCTGCTCGCCCAGTCCGGATACGTGGCC
The DNA here is from genome assembly GCF_016464295.1 of Streptomyces sp. N35. Lineage (NCBI taxonomy): Bacteria > Bacillati > Actinomycetota > Actinomycetes > Kitasatosporales > Streptomycetaceae > Streptomyces > Streptomyces sp. N35. The sequence continues at coordinate 103,784 of NZ_JAEIMH010000025.1, forward strand.
GAGCTGCGCGGCGACCACGAGCTCGCCGAGTCACTGCACGCCGAGGGCCTCAGCGCGGCCCGTCGCACCGGTGACGCACGGGCGATCGCGTTCGCCGTCGAGGGCCTCGCCGGTGCGTGGTCGGCGAGCGGCGCGGCCGGACGCGCGGCCGAAGCCCTCGGCACCGCCGGGGCCCTCCGCGCCTCCGTGGCCTCCCCGCTGCCGCCCGGCGAACGCACCGACGTCGACCGCGCCGCGGCCCGCGCCCGCGCCGCCCTCGGCGCCGACGCCTACACGGCCGCGTACGAACGCGGGTACAAGACCCCGCCGGCCGACTTCACCCCGTAACCCGGAAACCGCCCGAACCCCCAACCCCCAACCCCCCTCACCCCTCACCCCTCACCCCACCCCCCTCACCCCACAATGTGCCGCAAATAAGCCCCCGGATCCCCCAGATACCTCCGCCAGTGATCCACCAACTCCAGCTCCCCCCAAGCCACCCGCCGCATCCCGTGCTCCCCCACCTCGACGATGTCCGCTCCCGGCAGGGCGGTGAGCAGCGGGGAGTGCGTGGCGCAGACGATCTGGCCGCCCGCGCGGGTCAACTGGTCGATATGGCCGAGCAGTTCGAGACACGAACCGAACGACAGCGCCGACTCGGGCTCATCCATCACGTACAGCCCGGGCTTGATGAACTTGTCGCGGAACGCGACGAGGAACCCCTCCCCATGGCTGCGCTCATCCGGCGCCATGCGCTCGCGCCGGAGCGCGTCCAGCGCCGTCTCCGCCCGCAGGAAGAACCCCTTGCGCGCCGACCAGCTGCGCATCATCTGCCGCCCGCCGGCCGCCGGGTCGAACCGCAGCCGCTCGCCGAGCGCGGACTTGGTCCGGTGGCTCGCGTACTGCCAGTCGTGCGATCCGCCGTACGGATCGAGTCCGAAGGCCTCGGCGAACGCCTCGACCAGCGTGGACTTGCCCGAGCCGTTCTCCCCCACCAGGAACGTCACCGGCGCCGTGAAGCGCAGCCCCTCGCGCAGCAGCTGCCGCACACAGGGCACGCTCCACGGATACTCCCCGGGGTCCTCCCCGTCCACATGGGCATACGCACGCTCGACGATCACCCTTCGAGAGTGCCACGGGGGTACGACAACGGCCCGCGGCAGCCGAAGGCCCCGCGCCGGTCACCACGGGAGACCCAGGGGAAACCCCGGTCTCAGAAGAAGAACGAGTCCCCCGTGGGCCGGGTC